>PKWQ01000007.1 GCA_003133265.1 Acetobacteraceae bacterium | reverse complement strand
ATGTCTCCGTTGCGGTGTCGACCCCGTCCGGCCTGATCACGCCGATCATCAGGAACGCCGACATCAAGAGCCTGGCGCAGATCTCCACCGAGGTGAAGGATCTGGCCGAGCGCGCTCGGCTGGGCAAGCTCCGAGAGGAGGAGTACCAGGGCGGAGGCTTCACCATCTCCAATCTGGGCATGTACGGCATCCGCGAATTCGCGGCCATCATCAATCCGCCGCAGTCAGCCATCCTGGCGGTCGGTGCGGGCGAACCCAGGGCTGTGGTCAGGGACGGCGCACTGGCCATCGCGACCGTGATGACCTGCACGCTCTCGGCCGACCATCGGGTGGTCGATGGTGCGCTGGGCGCTGAATATCTCGCCGCCTTCAAGAAGCTGATCGAGCACCCTCTGAGCATGTTGCTGTAGGACCCATGACATGACAGAGACATCTTTCGATATCGTCGTCATCGGCGCCGGCCCCGGCGGCTACGTGGCCGCCATCCGCGCCGCCCAGCTGGGCCTCAAGGTAGCCGTCGTGGAGCGCGAGCATCTGGGCGGCATCTGCCTCAACTGGGGCTGCATCCCGACCAAGGCCCTTTTGCGCAGCGCCGAAGTGCTGCGCCTGGCGCAGCATGCAGAGGCTTTCGGGGTCGAGGTGCCCAAGGTCTCCTTCAATCTCGCCCAGATGGTCAAGCGTTCGAGGGCCATCTCGGCCCAGCTGCAGACAGGCGTCAAGCATCTTTTGAAGAAGAACAAGGTCACGGTGTTCGAGGGCCAGGGCAAGCTGGCCGGCAAAGGAAAAGTGACGCTCACCCAGGACGGCAAGACCACGACCCTCTCCGCCCGCCACATCATTCTCGCCACCGGTGCCCGGGCCCGCGTCATGCCCGGCCTGGAGGCCGACGGGAAAAGGGTCTGGAGCTACAAGGAAGCCATGGTCCCCGAGACCATGCCGAAGTCCTTGCTGGTGGTGGGTTCAGGCGCGATCGGCATCGAGTTCGCGAGCTTCTATCGCACGCTGGGCGCCGAGGTCACGGTGGTGGAAGTGATGGATCGCATCCTGCCGGTCGAGGACGCCGAGATCTCCGCGCTGGCCAGGAAGGCCTTCGAAAAACAGGGCATCAAGGTGCTGACATCCGCCACGGTGAAGGGCCTGAAGCGCGGTGCCGACCAAGTGACGGCGACCGTGGAATCCGCCGGCAAGACCAGCGAGATCTCGGTCGACCGGGTCATCGTCGCGGTCGGCATCAGCGCCAACACGGAGAACCTGGGCCTCGAAGGCACGAAGGTGCGCCTCGAGAAAGGACACGTGGTCGTCAATCAATGGCTGGAAACCGACGAGCCCGGCGTCTATGCCATCGGCGACTTGACCCTGCCGCCCTGGCTGGCACACAAGGCGAGCCACGAGGCCGTCATCTGCGTCGAGAAAATCGCCGGCGTGCCAGGCGTACATGCGCTGGATGCCCGCAAGATTCCGGGCTGCACCTACTCTCATCCGCAGATCGCGAGCATCGGCCTCACGGAAGAAAAGGCGAAGGCGGGCGGCATCGCGATCAAGGTCGGCCGCTTCCCCTTCCAGGCCAACGGCAAGGCCATCGCCATGGGTGAGACCGAAGGCCTGGTCAAGACGATCTTCGACGCGAAGACGGGGGAACTCCTCGGCGCGCACATGATCGGCGCGGAAGTGACGGAAATGATCCAGGGATATGCCATCGCCCAGACCCTGGAGACGACCGAAGCGGAACTCATGAGCACCGTATTCCCGCATCCGACGCTCTCGGAGATGATGCATGAGTCGGTGCTCGACGCCTATGGGCGAGTCATTCATTATTAAAAATAGAATTTAAAAAAGTGACAGGAGACCGACAATGAACACGACTATTCCGCTCTTGGAGCTGCGCGGCATCAGCAAGCAGTTTCCGGGCGTGAAGGCGCTCGACAAGGTATCTTTCGCCGTCTATTCCGGCGAGGTGCACATGCTGGTCGGCGAGAACGGTGCCGGCAAGTCTTCCCTGATGAAGGTGCTGTGCGGCGCCTATAGCGCGGACGAAGGTGAATTCTTCTTCAATGGCGAGAAGGTCGCTATCAAATCGCCGGCGGATGCGCGCAAGTTCGGCATCGCGGTGATCTTCCAGGAATTCTCCCTGGTGCCCTATCTGTCCATCGCGCAGAACATTTTTCTTGGCCGTGAGTTCCCGGCAAGATTCCCGGGCATGGTGGACCATGCGCGCATGCACAGGGAAGCGAAGAAGATCCTCGATCTGCTCGGTCTCGACATTCCGACCAAGACCCTGGTGCATGACCTGGGTGTGGCCCAGCAGCAGATGGTCGAGATCGCCAAGGCCTTGTCGCAGAATGCGCGCATCCTGGTCATGGACGAGCCGACCGCAGCGCTATCGGACCGCGAGACCGAGCGGCTCTTCGTCATGATCCGCCAGTTGCAAAGCGAAGGCGTGGCGATCGTCTACATCTCGCACCGCATGGCCGAGGTGTTCTCCATGGGGGACCGCATCACGGTGTTGCGCGACGGCAAGAAGGTCGCCTCGCTCCTCCCCGGCGAAGCCACGCCGGACGAGTTGGTGCACCTCATGGTCGGGCGCAGCGTCGACAGGAGCTATGCCCGCAACTTCTGCCAGACCGAGGGCGAGCTGATTCTCGAAGTGAAAAATCTCACTTCGGCCAACGGCGTGAAGGGCGTCAGCCTGACGGTCAGGAGCGGCGAGATCGTGGGCCTCTCGGGGCTGGTCGGCGCCGGCCGCACCGAGGTGGCGCGTGCCATCTTCGGCGCCGACAAGGTCACCTCTGGCGAAGTATGGCTGCACGCCAAGGCGCACCGCGGCGGCCCGGACAAGGCGGTCGCAGCCGGTATCGCGCTGGTCCCGGAAAGCCGAAAAGCCGAAGGCCTGGCGCTGATCCGCTCGATCTGCGACAACCTCATGCTGCCCGGCCTGCCACTGGCCTTTCCCAGCCGCCTCTACAAGGCGGCGGATGCCAGGCAGATCGCCAGCGCGCTGATCGATCGCTTGCGCATCGCAACGCCGAGCTCGCAGCGTCCGGTGCGACTGCTCTCAGGCGGCAACCAGCAGAAGGTGGTGATCGGCAAGTGGCTGGGGTCCAATTCACGCCTCTTCATCGTCGATGAGCCGACACGCGGCATCGACGTCGGCGCGAAGGCCGAGATCTTCGCCCTGATCGACCAACTGGTGAGCCAAGGCGCTGGCGTCCTGATGATCAGCTCCGAGCTTTCCGAGATCGTGCAGGTCTGCGACCGCAGCTACGTCATGCGCGACGGCCGCATCGCCGGCCACCTGTCGCGCGAACAGCTTTCCGAAGAAAACATTCTCAAATTGAGCGTACATCATGAATGACTCCTCCATCGCCGTGAACTCCCCGACGGCGTTCGCAACGAGCTTGAGCCGAGTTCCCGGCGTGGCCTGGATACTCGGTCTCCTGGTGCTCACCTTCGCGCTCGCCAGCCGCGACTTTCTTTCGGGCGCCAACCTGCTCAACATCGGCTTGCAGTCGGTGATCCTTTTGATGCTGGCGCTGCCGATGACGCTGATCATCATGACCGAGGGCGTCGATATCTCGATGGGCGCGCTGCTCACGCTCTCCAGCGTGGTGCTGGCCTGGGTGCTGGCCCACGACGGCTCGCTGATGCTGGCGCTGGCGGCGTCCATCATTACCGGCCTGGTGTTCGGCCTCATGAACGGCATGCTGGTGGCACTCGTGAAAATGCCGCCCTTCGTCGTCACGCTGGGCACCATGGGTGTGGCACAGGGTCTGGCGCTGCTCGCCACCGACGGCCAGAGCATCGTGGTGAGCAACGACACCTTGCAGGCCGTCTACGCGGGCAGCCTGGCCGGCATTCCGCAGACGCTGCTGATCGGCGCCGTGGGCTATGCGGTCACGCACTGGTTGCTCTACCACACGCGCTTTGGCACCTACGTGTTCGCGCTCGGCGGCAACCCCGACGCGCTCAAGCTCGCCGGCATCCGCGCCAATGTCTATCTGATCGCGGTCTATGCCTTCGGCGGCGTGATGACGGGCCTGGCGGCCCTGATCCTGACGGCGCGCATGAGTTCGGGTCACCCGACCGCGGCGATCGGCATGGAATTCGACGCGATTGCCGCCGTGGTCGTCGGCGGGACATCGTTCGAGCATGGCAACGGCTGGTTGTTCGGCACGCTCCTGGGCGTGCTCGCGGTCGGTGCCTTGAGGAACGGTTTGAACTTGCTCACCGTTCCTTCTTCGGTCCAGGTGTCCTGCATCGGCCTGCTGGTGATCGTGGCCCTGGTGATCGATAGTTTCAAGGGGAAGAAATGAGCGCTGCAAGTACCAATCAGCGGATGGCCGCGCTGGCCGCCGATCTGAAGACGATCGGCTACCGGCTTGCCGCCGCCCTGGCGATCTGCGTCGTGCTCACGGTCTTGAGCGATGTCTTCCTCACCACCAACAACCTGTTGAACGTGCTGCGCCAGACGAGCCTCTTGTTCCTGCTCGCCTCGGGCCTGACGCTGGTGATTCTGACGGCCGGCCTGGATCTGTCGGTCGGGGCGAACATCGGCATGTCGGCCTGTATCGCGGCGAGCGTCATCAAGCTCACCGGATCGGCCCTGCTCGGGGCTGCGACCGGCGTCGGCATCGGGCTCACCATCGGTCTAGCCAATGGCGTCCTGGTCGCGCTCCTGCGCATGCCGCCCTTCATCGCCACCTATGGCATGCTCTGGGTGGTCCATGGGGTGACCTATTGGTTCATGGCGGGCACGACGATCTACGGCTTTCCGCCGGGATTCCGTGCGTTGGGCAGCGGCTACTTTCTCGGCGTGCCCATCCCGGTCTATCTGATGTTCGTCTTCCTGGCGCTGGGCACTTTCTTCGCGCAGCGCACCACCTATGGCCAGGAGATCTACGCCATCGGCGCCAATCGCGAGGCCGCAAGGCTTTCCGGCGTGCCGATCGCGAAGCGGCTGATTCTCGTCTATGCGGTCAGCGGCGCCATGGCGGGCCTGGCCTCCCTGGTGTTCCTGGCGCGCATGAACTCGGCCGAGGGCGACATCGGCGAGGCCTTCACCCTGCCCGCCATCGCCGCGGCGCTGATCGGCGGCACCTCGCTGTTCGGCGGTGTCGGCACGGTCTCGGGCACGCTGGTGGGCGCGCTGATCCTGACGCTGGTCCTGAACGGCATGAACCTATTGACGATAGACGCCAGCTGGCAGCCGCTGGTGACCGGCGTCATCGTCCTGCTTGCAGTATTTTTCGACACCCTTACCCGCAAGGGCGGGGAAGCCAGAAAATAGCGTTGTTCCATCACAGGAGACTCAAATGAAAATAAGATTATTCGCAGCGACTGCTGCATTCGCCCTGATCGCCTCGTCCGCCCATGCCGATGGCGAGAAGATTGCGGTATTCACCAAGAACCTGACCAATCCCCTGTTCGCGTCGATACGCGCGGGTGCCGACAATGCCGCGAAGCAGA
>PKWQ01000087.1 GCA_003133265.1 Acetobacteraceae bacterium | reverse complement strand
CCCCGCATCAAGCGGTGCCGCAATGCCGAAGCTGCCGGCCCACGCCCGGCGGCGGCCCCGACGGCTGAAATTCATTGATAGCCAAGGCTAGAATGTGAAACTGCGTGGGGTTCCGACGCCGATCCCGTAAGAGGGGCAAAACCCCGGGCACCGGGTTGATTTTGCTTCCGCGACGCGGCGTGTTCTGAATCTATGAGTGCATGTCTCCGCCCCCCTGATTTGAGTGCGCTTTCACCGACCGAGCTGCGCGATCTTGTGATCGCGCTGGTGACGCGGGTGACCGAATTGGAGCGAACCGTTACCGCCCAGCGTGACGAGATCGCGCGGCTGAAGGGGTTATCGGGACGCCCCACGATCAAGCCCAGCGGGATGGAGGCGGCAACGCAGCCAAAGCCCCCGGCCGGGAAAAGCACGCACCGAGTCGGCGGCGGCAAGAAGACGGCGCGTCGGGTCATTCATCAGGACTAGGTGCTCAAGGCGGCACCACCGCCGGGCTCGCGCTTCAAGGGCTATGAGAGTTTCGTGGTGCAGAACCTGGTGTTCCGCCCCCACGTCACGCGTTACCGCCGTGAGCGCTGGCGGACGCCGGATGGGCACACCATCACGGCCGCCCTTCCCGCCGGGGTCGATGGGCATTTCGGGCCGGAACTGCGCCGCTTCATCCTCGCCCAGCACCACCAGGGACAGGTGACGGTGGCGCGGCTGCTGGCGCAGTTGCGCGCCATCGGCATCGATGTGTCCAAGCGCCAGATCATGCGCCTGTTGATCGAGGGCCAGGAAGGCTTCATCGACGAAGCCCGCGACGTGCTGCGCGCGGGCCTGATCGATGCCGCCTGGATCAGCGTCGATGACACCGGTGCGCGGCACAAGGCGGCCAACGGCGTGTGCACCCAGATCGGCAACGACCATTTTACCTGGTTCGGCACCACCGCCAGCGAAAGCCGGCTCAACTTCCTCGATCTGCTCCGCGCCGGTCACACCGACTATGTGATCAATGCCGCAGCGCTGACCTATATGCGTGGTCGAGGATTGACCGGGCCGGTAATCGGCGCGTTGGCCGAGCAGGTGGACACGCACTTCGCCACACCAATGGCGTGGCAGGCCCATCTCGCCCGGCTCGGCATCACGTCGCGTGTGCTTCGCGTCGACACGTCGCGCGTGCCTGGCGGCGGCGCTGTGTTGCAATTGATCCAAGACCCCGTCCGGATCGCCACCGAAGGCGCGCTGTGGGGCAGCGTCAAGGCACACGGCTTCCTGCCCGAGACCGTCATCCTCAGCGACGATGCCGGCCAGTTCGATGTCGGCCGCCACGCCTTGTGCTGGGTTCACGCCGAGCGCCTGGTGCAGAGGCTGGACACGTTTACCGCGATGCATCGAACCGCCCAGGATCACATCCGCGGCCTGATCTGGTGGTTTTACAGCGACCTCAAGGCCTATCGCATCGACCCGACACCCCGCCGCCGGTCGGAGATGCGCACGCGCTTTGATCGCATCTTCCGGCGCTGCACCGGCTTTACCACCCTCGATCGCCTGCTCAAGCGGCTGCACGCCAACAAAGACGAATTGCTGATGTTGCTCGATCGGCCGGAGATCCCGCTGCACACCAACGGGTCCGAGAACGACATCCGCTGTCAGGTGACCAAGAGAAAGATCAGCGGCGGCACTCGCAGCAACGCCGGCCGCGATTGCCGCGACGCATTCCTGAGCCTAGCCAAGACATGCGCAAAGCTGCACGTGAGCTTCTGGCAGTATCTTGGCAACAGGCTCGCTGTCCCAGCATCCGATGACGTCCCGCTCCTCCCGGAGCTCGTCACATCGCGCTGTCGAGCCGCCTGAACGCCCGGGGTTTTGCCCCTCTTACCGATCGGCGCGATAACCGATTGAATTCTCCGAATTTGATGGGACCTGAGGTAGGCGCTTGTTCGCAGGTCGATCTCACCGGCCCGAGCTTCTTATCGCGCTTCCCGATGATCGTTCACCCTAGCTGTTGTGCTGCCGCAGATCACGCCAAACGCAAAATTTGTAGCCTTGGGGCCGCCAAATCGCTTCGTAGACCTCCTGCCACGGTCGGTTGATAGAGATGCTAATGATCATCCGGGACGCGACGGCTAGCGGGCGGCCCTACGTCTCACCCGTTTGGCTTCTCGGGATCAGCCAGGTGGCCTGGTGGCGCGTGCCGGTGCCAGCCACCCTCACGCTCCGCGAGTTGCACGGCACCGCGGATTTGTTGGCATTTGGTATGGCCTCGGGCCGGTCAGGTCCCCACCCGGCGGCTTGCCCACCGGCCGCACGCCGTGCTCTCCACGCGATGCGTCACCTCAAAAAACATCGGCACACCTGCCACGCAGTTACGAACAAACCGCGTGAAATTTTGCCAAATGGCACGTTTTTCTTGACAATATTCGACCGCCGTGCGATCTCCCACGCGACGTGAACATTTGCAGTCCACAGCGAACGATCGACGCAGCCGGTTTTCAAGAGTCTCTTGTATGTCAATGGCTTTCTAATCGCCATTCGCCTAAGAGGGGGTTTTGCGGCCTAACGTTACACTTATGTGAAATTTCCGTTTCCTCCACACACGACATCATGATGAATGGCGGTGGATTAGGCGGGGGACGCTACCGTCCCCCACTGTGGGCAGCCTGAATGCCCGCTGGTAAATCGACGCAAAATCAGCGATTTTCGGTCCATTGCATGGCCGGCCCGACGCTCGGAAGGAGCGAGGCCGTATGGACGGGAGAGACCGGGTGGACAACGTCTTCGAGGAGGCAGACCTGCGCTCGGGTCTCAGGGACGGCGGGCAGGTGCTCGGCGCATTCATTGTCGCGCGCAGCGAAGAAGATTTCGTCATCTACCTGCGGTGCAACTGGATACGGGGCCGGGGCTTCCGGATCATCCGGACCTGGCGTGGCTCGTCCGGGGACAGAACTTTCAAGAATCTGCAGTCGGCGTGGGGGTTTGTCAGGAAATTCCACTTCCTTGGCCGCGTCACCATCTATCCTGCCGGCGATCCTGAGCTTCGGCAGTTCGTTGGCGTGTCTCCGAAAGACCTTGGGGAGACCGGCCGCGTGGTTCGTGCTGTCGCCGTCGCGGATGGGGCCCCTCCCCCGTTGGCCGATCACGCGACCCCGGAGCTCGGTCCCGAGTAGAACACAGGCCGTCATCGCGGCCGCCCTCGCGGCGGCCATCTCAGTGCCGGCTTGTGCCGATCCGCTCAGCGTTGGCGCGTTCGGTCAGCTCGCGTTGCGGTGCGGGCCGTCTGTCGCGCCTTCCACCCTGGCATCGATCGCCAGAACCGAGAGTGGTTTTGAGCCGCTGTCGATCAACGACAATACCACGGGGACGCGCGGCGCTCCCGCCACCCGCGACATCGCGATCCAGATAGCGTCGAAGCTGCTCGAGGCCGGTCACTCCGTCGACATCGGCATCATGCAAATCAATTCGGCCAACTTCTCCAGGCTCGGGCTGACGCTGGAAGCCGCCTTCGATCCGTGCAAATCAGTGGCGGCGGGCGCCGTCGTTCTTGCCGGCGGCTACGCGGGCGGCACAACACACGAAGGGCAGCAGTCAGCCCTGCGTGTCGCCCTTTCCAAATACAACACGGGCGACGCCCAGCGCGGCTTCGCCAACGGCTACGTCCACAAGGTGGAGTTGGCAGCGGCACGCATCGTCCCCGCCCTCGACGTGGGCGCGGCGCCTGCCGCGATGGACAGCCAGAAGCTGCCGGCGGCTGCACCAGTCGCCCCGGCGGACCCCAATGCTCCGCCGTCCTGGGATGTGTGGTCGTCCTTCGACTATGCCGCCACCCACCACCAGGACACCCATGCTCCGGCGCCGTCGATCCCGGGGCCTGGTTCGGCGGTGCTCGCCGATGCGGGAAGAGGACCGACCGCGGCGGTCGCTGTTTCTGGTCCGGTCGTTGAAAGGTAACGCATGAAAAAGCGTGTCGTCCTGGCTGCTGATTGCCTCATGACCGAAGCCTACGGCAAGGGACTGCTTGTTCTCGACCGGCGCAACGCCGCATACATCGCGGGTGCGCTGGCTCTATGGGCCGTGGTGGCCTTTCCGGAGCTGGCGAATGCCCAAACCGTGACGGGCGGCGCTTCGCCCGCGACGATGATCAACAACATCTGCACCTTCATCCTCGGCCCGTTCGGCCAGTCGCTCGCGGTGCTCGGCATTATCGCGATCGGTCTTTCGTGGATGTTCGGACGCGTCTCGCTCGGCCTGATTGCCGGCGTGATTGGCGGGATCGTCATCATGTTCGGCGCGTCCTACCTCGGTTCGACCCTCACCGGCGGGGCTGGCGGCTGATGGCCGAACGGCTGGAAGAGGACACGCTGTATCTGGCGGCAACGCGCCCGGCGTTGTTCGCCGGCGTGCCGCTTCCAGTGGCGGGCGCTTTCCTGATGTTGGCCGGGTTCGTCATCGTCATCCTGCAGAACCCGCTGTACGAGATGATCATGCTGCCGCTCTGGTTCGGCGCGCGCGTGGTGGTGTCGCGCGACTACAACGCCGTCAACGTCATCTACCTCTACCTCCTGACGGCGGCTCGCGGGGTCGATGGAGCGACGTGGGGAGGGGCATCCGTCAGCCCCAATCCGATCCGGGTTCCGGCGCGCGGCCGGGGAATGATCTGATGCTCGGCGATAGCGGCTACAGCGAGCGGTCGGGCGAAATCTATTTGCCGTATGTCGGGCATGTGGCCGAACAGGCCGTCCTGCTGCGGGACGGCGCCGTGATGGCGATGGGCCATGTCGGTGGCGCCGCCTTCGAGTTGGAGGAGCCGCGGATGCGCAATGCGCGCCTGCGGAACCTGAACACGCTGTTCCGCAATATCGCCGACGACAACGTCAACATCTGCACGCACCTGATCCGTCATCCCGACGTGCCGGAGCTTCCAAAAGCCGAGTTTCGCTCCGACTTCGCGGCGGGGCTCGACCGGACCTACCGGGATCGGGTCCTGAACGGCCGGCTGTTCCGCAACGACTACTTCGTCTCGTTGATCGTCACGCCGCGCAACCTCCTCGGCAAGGCCGGGAGCAGGATCGCGCGGTTTCGCAAAGGCCCGGCTTCAAGCGGCGACGCGGCCGTCCTGCGGACCCTTGAGGATGTGTGGCCGGTTTTGGCAAACGGCCTGGAAGCTTACAGCATACGCCGCCTTGGCCTGCGGGAAAAAGCCGATGTGGTGTTCACCGAGATCGGTGAGGCGCTGCGCCTCATCATCTCCTGACGCTGGATGCCCGTCCCCGTCGTGAGCGGGTCGTTGGGTGCGTCGATCTACACGGACCGGGTGATCTGCGGGCAGCGCGGCTTCGAGATCCGCGCGCCCGGCGAAAGCCGTGTGGGGACCATCTTCTCGTTCCGCGAATACCCGGCCAAGACACGGCCCGGAATGCTCAACACCCTCCTGAGCACGGACTTCCCGCTCGTCCTCAGCCAGTCCTACTGCTTCCTGACCCGCGCGCAGGCGCACGGCCGTCTGGCGATGAAGTCGAGCCAGATGTCGAGCGCCGGCGACAAGGCGCTGAGCCAGATCGAGGGATTGGCGGAGGCGGAGGACGCGCTGGCGTCCAACGAGTTCGTCATGGGCTCGCACCATTTGAGCTTGGCCGTCTATGCCGGCGATCTCCAGCAGCTTGGCGACCGCGGCGCGCGGGCACGCGCCCGGCTGACGGATGCCGGCTCCGTCGTGGTACAGGAAGGCATCGGCATGGAGGCGGCGTTCTGGTCGCAGCTTCCCGGCAACATCGAGTGGCGCACCAGGCCGGGCGCGATCACCTCGCGCAACTTCGCCGGCTTTTCGAGCCTGGACAATTTTCCCAGCGGCAAGCGGCTGGGCCATTGGGGGCCGGCCCTGGCCCGGTTCCGCACCGATGGCGGCACCCCGTACGACTACGTTCCGCACGTCGATGACGTGGGCATGACGGCGATCTTCGGGCCGGTCGGCTCGGGCAAGACCATCTTCCTGATGTTCCTCCTGGCAATGCTCGAGCAATCCATGGTCGAGCGGGGCGGCGCGGTGATTTTCTTCGACAAGGACCGGGGCGGCGAGTTGCTGGTTCGCGCCACGGGCGGCACCCACCTGGTGCTGCGCCGTGGCGAGCCGAGCGGCCTCGCGCCGCTGCGCGGCCTGCAAGACACTCCGGCGGCCCGCGACTTCCTGCGGGAGTGGGTCACCGGGCTGATCGAAGGCGACGGCAAGGGCGGCATTTCCTCCGAGGAGGCGCGGCGCCTGGAGCGCGGCATTGCCCGCCAGCTGTCCTACGAGCCCGAAATGCGGTCTTTGGCCGGCCTGCGCGAGTTCCTGTTGCATGGTCCGGCCGAAGGTGCCGGTGCCCGCCTGGAACGCTGGTGCCGTGGCAATGCGCTCGGTTGGGCGTTCGATGGCGATATTGACGACGTGCGCCTCGATGCGTCGATCACCGGCTTCGATATGACGCATCTACTCGATTACGAAGAAGTCTGCGCGCCGGCCGCCGCCTATCTGCTGCATCGCGTCGCGTCGGTGGTGGACGGCCGGCGCTTCGTCATGTCGTGCGACGAGTTCCGGGCCTATCTGCTCAACCCGATGTTCGCCGCGGTCGTGGACAAGTTTCTGCTCACGGTTCGCAAGAACAACGGGATGCTGATCCTGGCGACCCAGCAGCCGGAGCACGTGCTGGAGTCGAAACTCGGATCGTCCCTGGTCGCGCAGTGCATGACCAAGATCCTCTATCCCTCACCCACGGCGGATCGCGCGGCCTACATCGACGGCCTGAAATGCACGGAAGGCGAGTTCAAGGCGGTTCGTGAGGATATGGCGCTCGGAAAACGCCGCTTTCTGCTCAAGCGGGAGTCCGGCAGCGTCATCTGCGAGTTCGACCTCAGCGACCTCAGCGAATACGTCGCGGTCCTGTCGGGCCGCGCGAACACCGTGCGGTTTGCCGAGAGGCTGCGCAGTGAGCTGGGAGAGGAACCCTCTGCCTGGCTGGGCCAGTTCATGGCCCGCTACCACGAAGCCCGCGATTAACGCAGAGGGACGACGACGATGAAGAAAGCTCTCCTGGCAGCGGCGGCGGTCGTCGCCTGCATGACGTTCGGACCGGGCGCGCACGCGCAGATGGCGGTCTTCGACGCCGGCAACTTCGCCAACACCTTGCGCGAGGTCCAGACCGCGGCGAGCCAGCTTGCGCAGCTGAATGCGCAGCTTCAGCAGATGCGGCAGCAATATCAGATGTTCACCAGCCCATCGAACATCACCGGGATGCTCCCCGCCCTGAACGCACCGTCCGTGCAAAACCCGATGCCGACGGCAAGTTCCATGCCCGGTCAGATTGTCGGCTCCGCCAATTCCCTGTCGAGCCTGGGTCAGACATTCTACCAGCTGAACCATGTCTTTACCGCCTCGGGCACCGATCCGCAGGCCAACCTGCTCAACCGCTCTTCGATCTCCACGGCAAACATACAGGGGATCGCGGCGGCCAACCTGGCGTCCATCGAGCAGCGGCAGGCCAGCTTGAACGACATGCAGACGGAGCTGCAGAACGCCACCGACATCAAGCAGGTGAACGCGATCAACGGCCGCATCGCGATCGAGAGCAACGCCATCCAGGGGCAGCAAGCCCAGGCGCAGAACCTTGGGGCACTGGCCTCCGCTCAGGCACAAGCGGACCAACAGGCGGCGCTGCAAAGCATCCGCCAGGGCCATGAGCAGGCCGCGGCGCTATTCACGGGGACACTCAATTGATTCTTTTCCGTGTTGTCGGCTTGGGCCTGCTTCTGGCGATCACCGCAAGCCCTGCGTTCGCGGTCGAGCCGGCGCAGCATACCGTTGACTGGTATCGGACCCATCAGCAGGCCCGTGAGAGCGTCCTACGGACGTGCCAGAACGATCATGCCACCGACAATGCAGCGGACTGCCGGAACGCCTTGAGCGGCGCGCATGCGGCACTCGCCGATAGCCTTGCGACGACAGGAGGGACCGACCGCGAAGCCGACCCCGCCTATTACGAACATGACGCCGGGATGATCGCGATGATGCTTTCGATGTGTGCCAATGGCGGCGTGCCGCAGTCCTGGTGCTCGGCCGCGCGAACGGCATCGAAGAACTTGCCGCGGTAACACATGAACCCAACCCCCTTCACCAATATGGCAAACAACTTTGGCACCGCCTTCGGTACCGGAACTCAGACCGCCATCACGTCTTTGCTCGCCGCTGTGGCAACGCCGCTGCTGGCATGCGTCACACTCTGGATCATCGTCCAGGGCATCCTGGTGATGCGCGGCGACATAGACCCAAGAGGGGGCATCACCCGGATCATCAAGGTTGCCCTGGTCATCGGCATCCTCACGTCTTCCGGTCTCTACACGAACTACGTGCAAACGCTGTTCATCACGACGATTCCGAATTGGTTTGCGACGGCCGCAGGCGGCTCTCAGGCAGCCATCACCAGCACACCCGCCACTTTCGACAATATGTGGCAGGTGACCGAGCACACGGTTGAAATCGTCGGTGCGCAGATCGCGATTTATGATGTCGTCGATTCCGTCAGTCTGGTGCTGATCGAACTGTCCATCATGGTCTTGTTGGTGGTGACATTCGCGATCTACGAATTCGCCACCATCGCGATCGGGATCATGGTCGCGATCGGGCCCGTTCTGATCGTCGGCTATCTGTTCGAGGCGACAAAGGGCGTAACGGATCGGTGGATCGGCAAGCTGATGACCTACAGCCTGCTTACCCTGCTGATCAACATCACGCTCAACATCGTGTTGACGGGTGAGAAAACATACATGCGGGTCATTCTGGCCCAACAGGCGTCAGGGCTGGCGGCGGTACCCATCGAAATCAAGATTCTGATCGAGCTGGCGATGTTCTTCGCCATGGGCGCCTTCATCATCATCTCCCTGCCGGCGATCGCGGCCGCGCTCGGCGGCGGATTGGGCGTCAGCCCCGGTGCGGCAATCATGAACGCATTCACCAACCTCGCCTCGCGGGCAGCCAGACCGAAGTCCAAGGCGGTGTAGCCCTGCATCACCTTCCGCTCCCCCTACACACAGCCCAAAAAGGCGATTGAGGATGAAAGCTCTCGTGATTCTGGTCGCGCTGATCGGCCTGGCCGCATGCAGCAGTGCCGAAGTGTTGGCTACCCCCACGGGGCCGGCCTTCGCGTTGAACACCGGGCATTGGCAGCCGACTTCGGCGGACCTTGAGCTACCCAAATCTGGCCGGACCGAATGAGCCAAGAAAATTTCGCACTTCCAATCGATCGCGCCGGCCTGAGCGAACATTACAAGCAGGTCGAGTCGTTCCAGCGTGACCGCGCCAAAGCCGCGCGCCGCACCTCGAAGGTTCTCGCCGCCGTCGCCGGCATCGCCATCGTCGCCAATCTCGGCCAGGCCTGGACGATTGCCTCCCTCCTGCCTCTGACGAAGATCGTCCCGGTCTATCTGTGGGCACGCCCGGACGGGACGATCGACAGTTCGGTCGCTCTCTCCCGCCTGCCGGCGACGCAGAGCCAGGCGGTCGTCACGGCGGCGCTGTGGGAGTATGTCCGGCTTCGCGAGGGCTACAGCTACGACACCGCGCAATATGGCTATGACGCCGTGTCCGGCATGAGCGCCGACGCGCCGCGCACGCAGTACCAAGGCTGGTTCAATTACCCGAACGCGGTGTCGCCACAGGTGACGGTCGGCAAGAAAGGCGTGATCGAGATACAGCACATCTCGTCCGCGAACCTCTCGACGAACGTCCAGCAAATTCGCTACCGCCGTATCCTGACCATCATCGGACAGCCTCCGGTCGTCACGACGTGGACGGCGACCTTGCAATTCGAGACCGTCGCCACGCTGCCGATTGCCCTGCGTCTCCGGAACCCGGGCGGGGTGATTGTCACGTCCTACCAGGCCGCGGAGGATAGCGCGCAATGAAGCGGCTCGTATGGGCGCTGCTCTGCGCCTCCGCCCTCTCATCCCCAGCCTGGGCGGAACAGGACCCGGTCCCCGGTCAGGAGGACGCGCGCATGCGCTACCTCGCCTACAATCCGGACCAGGTGGTCCATCTCTCGACCGCCGTCGGCGCAACGCTCGTCGTCGGCTTCGGGGCCAGGGAGTCGGTGACGGCCGTCGCCGTGACCGACAGCAAAGACCTCAAGGCGATGCCCAAGGGCAGCTTCCTGTTCTTCAAGTCGCAGGAAGCCTTGCCGCTGCAGCCGGTTATCGTCCTGACTTCGACCGAAGGCGGCGGGATGCGCCGCTACGTTTTCGAGATAACCACGGTTCCGGCCGCGAGCCTCGCCGTGGATGCGCCGGGGATCTACTACAGCGTCCAGTTCACCTATCCGGCCGACGAAGCCGAACGGCGGCGTGCGCTGGCGGCGGCGCAGACCGCAAAGAACCTCGCTGCATCGCGCGCGCGTGAGGCGCAATACCAGCTCCAGCTCGCGCATCAGAAGATGGAGCAGGGAGCGAGGGACCCCTTCCCGGGCGACCGGAACTGGCACTACATCGCCCAGGGCGACCGTTCCCTGCTGCCGCTGGAGGTCTTCGACAACGGCTACAGCACCGTGTTCCGCTTTCCCGGCAACGTCCGTATCCCCTCTGTCTTCGTCATAAATCCCGATGGCAAGGAGGCCACGCCGAACTACGCGGTGAAAGGCGATCTCGTGCAGGTCGACTCCGTGGCGCGCGGCTGGCGGCTGAGAGACGGTCAGACGGTGCTTGCCGTCTGGAACCGGGCCTTCGATCCCGTAGGCAAGAACCCGGAAACCCAAACCACCAGCCCGAACGTCCAACGTGTCGTCAAGGATGCGCCGCAATGAACGACGGCGGAAACAACGCATCTCCGAGGGGAATCGACGCCGCAGGGTCTGTCGTCGCGGGATCGCCGCGTTGGCAGCTTACCGCCCTGCAGAAGGTCGGTGTTGCCGGCCTGGTGCTGGTCGTCTTCCTGGCGTTCATTTGGATCGGGCATCTCAACAAAGCCACCCAGGAGGTGAGGCAGCCTGACGCTGTGCAATCGACGGGCGGGGCGTTCCATCCCGCGCCGGCGCCGCCCGCTTCCGCTGCCGCCACGCCGGCATCGATGCCAATGCCGGGGACGTCGCCCGCACCCTCCATCTTCCCACCGGCTCGGCACGAGAGCACGGCGGCGGAAAGCCCGATCTTCGCGTTCACGGGCGGTGGGGGCGTTGTCGAGGCCGCCGCGGCGGCGTTGCCGTCGCCGGCCGCGCTCATGAACGGGGCTCAGGCAAACCTCTCCGCCGGTCAGCAATCCGCGCTGGGGAACATGCTCAAGCCCACGGTCCTGACCGGCTCCAAGGCCCGGCTTCTGCCGCATCCCGATATGATGGTGACGATGGGGACGATGATTCCCTGCACCCTGCAGACGGCGATCGACAGCCAGCTCGCCGGCTTCGTCAAATGCGTTCTGCCCCAGGACGTGCGCAGCACGACGGGCAACGTCGTGCTGCTCGATCGCGGCACAATTGTCGTCGGCGAAATCGGGCGTGGCCTTGTCCAGGGCCAGGATCGGGTCTTTGTGCTGTGGGATCGTGCCGAAACCCCGGACCACGCGGTGATCGAGCTGTCCTCGCCTGGCACGGACGAGCTGGGCCGCTCTGGTCTGCCCGGCCGCGTCAACAATCACTGGTGGGAGCGATTCGGCTCCGCGATCCTGCTCTCCGTGATCCAGGGCGGGCTCCAGACCGGTAGCGCGCTTGCTGCCAACTCGGGATCGGGTGGCGGGACGTTCTTCAATTCGTTCCAGTCCAACGGCACGAACGTGTCCGACACCGCCCTGCAAGCCACCATCAACATCCCCCCGACACTCGAGAAGAACCAGGGGGATAACGTGGCGATCTTCGTCGCCAAGGACCTGGATTTTTCCGATGTGTACAACCTGCGTGTGACCGGGGCCGCCTATGGCCAGTGAAGCCGCCCCGCAGCTGCGCCATCTGCTCAAGCCGATCCTGCCTTGGCTGGATGATCCGACGACGGAGGAAATCGCCATCAACAGGCCGGGCGAGGCGTTCGTCCGGCAAAGGGGCGTTTTCACCCGGCATGACCTGCCGCTGGACTATGACGATCTGGAAGACATTTCGATCCTCGCCGGCGCGCTGCGCCGGCAGGATGTCGGGCCGAGAAGCCCGCTCTGCGCCACGGAGCTGCCGGGCGGCGAGCGCCTGCAAATCTGCCTGCCGCCCTCGGTTCCCAATGGCACGGTGAGCCTGACGATCCGCCGGCCGGGAACATCGGTGTCCGCACTCTCCAATGTGACCAGGCGGTATCACACCTCGCGCTGGAACAAGTGGGATTCACGCCGCGAGACAGAGAACCGACAGAACGAGGAGGCGCTTGGCTTCTATGACGAAGGGGACATCGAGGGCTTCTTCGCGGCGTGCGTGCGCAATCGGTTGACCATGCTGCTGTGTGGCGCGACCGGCAGCGGCAAGACGACGATGGGCAAGACGCTCATCTCGGCCATCCCGCCGCATGAGCGGCTGATTACCATCGAGGACACGCTCGAACTGGTCATCCCGCACGAGAACCACGTCCGGCTTCTCTACTCCAAGAGCGGGATCGGCCTGGGCGGCGTCACGGCCGAAGCGCTCCTGCAAGCCAGCCTGCGCATGCGGCCGGACCGCATCCTCCTGGGAGAGATGCGCGACGACGCGGCCTGGACCTATCTCAACGAAGTGGTGTCCGGCCATCCCGGCTCCATTTCCACCATCCACGGCGCGAGCCCCGTGCAGGGCTTCAAGAAGCTGTTTTCCCTGGTGAAAGGTTCTCCACAGGGTGCGGCGCTGGAAGACAGGACGCTGATCGACATGCTGTCGGCGGCGATCGACGTCATCGTGCCATTCCACACCACGGGCGAGGTTTTCGAAATTGGCGAGGTCTGGCTGGCGGCGGACGCGCGCCGCCGCGGCGAGACCGTGGCGCATCTGCTGTCCGAGGCTTGAGCAAAAGGGAAAACCCGAATGGCAGCGAAACCTTCCGCGCGGCTCGTCGCCAAGATCGTCGTCGGCCTGGTGCTCATCGGCGCGGCGTGGACGCTCATCGCGTCCCTGGTCTTCCTGTTGGGCACGCGGCTCATCGGGTCTTTCGCGCACCCGTTCTATCAGTGGTGGATGTATTTCCTGTACGCCCCGCCGAATCCCGTCGTGACGCTCTGGCTCAGGATCGGCGCCGGCGTGGCCTCCGCCGCTGTCCTGGTGTTCGTTGCCGCGCTGGTATTCCGCGGCCGCACTCGCGGCCCCTCTCTCCGGCAAAGGCTCTTTGGTGGCACTCCGCGGCCGATGCGTGGTGCGACGGACAATCACGGGCACGCCGACTGGCTGTCGATCGCGAAGGCGCGGGAGGTCTTTCCCGGCCCCTCGGCCGAGTTCGGCGGCGTCGTCGTGGGGGAGGCGTATCGCGTGGATCAGGACAAAGTCGCGGCTGTGGCGTTCGACCCGGCCAACAAGGCGACCTGGGGAAAGGGCGGCAAGGCCCCGCTTCTCGTCGACCCCTGCAAGTCCGGCCCCACGCACAGCCTGATCTTTGCCGGGGCGGGATCGTTCAAGTCCACCTCCGCCGCCTCCACGCTGCTGACCTGGACCGGCTCTGCGGTCGTCCTGGATCCTTCCGGGGAGCTCGGCCCCATGCTGGCCGGCGCTCGCGAGGACATGGGCCATACGGTTCACCAGCTCGGGCTGCGTGGGACGATCGGCTTCAACGTGCTCGACTGGATCGACATTGAATCCCCCCTCGCCACCACGAACGTCCTATCCGTCGTGGGCTGGGTGTGCGGCGATGGCCCGGCTGGCGGCGGCGGCGGGGGGAACGACAAGGGTTCCGAGTTCTTCGAGGCCCGTGGTCGCGCGATGGTGGCCTGCCTGCTGTCGCACATGCTTTGGGACCCCACCCTGCCCAAGGAGCTGAAAACGCTTCGCACGCTGCGGGCTGGCGTTGCGACGCCGGAAAAGGAGATGCGGGAGCTTCTCAAGGGCATCCACAAGGACAGCCTCAGCCCGCTTGCGCGCGACTACGCCGGCACTCTGATGGGCCTGGTGGACGAGACATTCTCCGGCGTCTACGCCAATGCGGACGAGAGCACGTCCTGGCTGGCAAACCCCGCCTTCGCGTCGATCGTCTCCGGCGATAGCTTCAAGTCGCGCGATCTGCTCGGCGGGAAGCTGACCGTGTTTCTGCAGATCCCGCTCGCGGCCTTGCAGTCCACGCCGGCCATCGGCCGCGTCGTGATCGGCGCACTGCTCAATGCCGCCTATGAAGCCGACGGACAGGTGGCGGGCCGCATCCTGTATCTGTTGGATGAAGCCGCGCGTCTTGGCCCGATGAAGATTCTCGAAACCGCCCGCGACGCCGGCCGGAAGTACGGGATCACGCTCCAGCTTCTCTACCAATCGGTCGGCCAGCTCGAACGGCAGTGGGGGCGGCAGGGAAAGCGGGAATGGTATGACGGCGTGTCACAGCGGTCCTATGCCGCCGTGCAGGACCTTGAAACCGCGAAGGAGCTGGAAGAAACTTTTGGTAGCTACGGCGTCATGGCAACGTCGGAAGGCTCCAACACTGGCTCCTCCGGCAAGTCTTTCGAGACTGGGTCGCGATCGCGCGGGGCCAACACCAGCTATCACGAAATCAGCCGGCCATTGATCCGCCGGGAAGAGCTGATGAACGACTGCCGGACCGACGAGGTGTTCGTGATTATCCGCGGCGCCAAGCCACTCCGGTGCGGCCGGGCAATCTATTTCCGGCGGCCTAAACTGGAGGCCAGGATTGCGGTCAACAGGTTTGCCAAGGACGGCACCGCTGCCGATTGACTTAGCCTGTATCGACAACGTTCGGAGATTTTCTATGTCAAAGGAAGCCGCATCGGCCGATCTGCAAGCCGCCGCATACTGGCGGAGCGTCGCCCGCTCCGACCGATCCGAAATCAACGTGGCGGTGACGAAGGTGAACGCGTTGACGACAGCCGCGCGACGCGAGGAGACAGAACCAGGCAAGGCGCCGCGCCGCGCGAGGGGTTTGAGCGCAGGCTGATACTCCCGTTCGATCCAGACGGCACTACATAGCACCGAAAAAGACCCGGTGCAGAGGCTCGTTCGCCAACCAGCTACCGTCGGATTCAACCTAAATCGGCCATCGCGGCTCTCGGCGGCAAATCGCGAAAGCGGACGCGACCTCCTTCCCCGCACCGACTCTGTCTCTACCTGCTCGCCGCCACGGCGCTCGTGCTGGCCCGGAGCCGGCCCCTGGACCTGACCACCTCACCTAGCCCTCCGCGGCACCCAATGAGCGTTCACCCGACTTCTACCTCGCCTCGGCCGTTCGAAAGGAGGTTGGTGCGCGGGGTAGGCGGGTGCGGAGAATTGAACCGACGCACCGCGGACGGCAGGGGATCGCCGGCCAGTTGCCTCAGCCGTGCGGCATCGGCAGTCATTCCCGCAGCCTCCGGTAGCGGTTGATCAGTGCATTGGTGGAGCTGTCATGCGCCAACTTAGTCTCGGCGCCCCGGCCCAACTCTGGGATAATGCGACTGGCCAGCGCCTTGCCGAGCCCGACGCCCCACTGGTCAAAGCTGTCGATGCTCCAGATCGCGCCCTGGACGAATACGCTGTGCTCGTGCAGCGCGACCAGGCTGCCAAGCGTATAAACAGCGGCGGCAAATTGTACAACTGAACCGGTGGATGCGGATAGTCTTCGCCCCCTGCACCAGCTCCGCGGTCTTGCCGAAGTAGGTGTTCGTACCGGTGGCATAGACCAGTGCGCCAATTTCGCCCTGACGAATGATCGAGCCGGAAAATATTGCCTCGCCGGATTTGCGCGTGGCGGGCAGAGACTCTCCGGTCAGCGCGGATTGATCCACCTCCACCGGGTCGCCTTCCAGCAAGCGCGCATCCGCTGGCACGATGTCGCCCAGACGGACGCGGATGACGTCACCCGGCACCAACTCGCGTGCCGCCGGAGTGACCCACTTCCCATCACGTTTCACCCGGGCCTTGATCGCCAGGGTGGCCTTCAGGGCAGCGATGGCATTGCCCGCCTGGTGTTCTTCCCAGAACCCAACGACGGCGTTGGCCAGAAGCAGAAGCAGGATGATGCCAAAGTCCGGCCAATGCCGGGCTGCCGCCGACAGAATCACGGCCACTTCGATCATCCATGGGATGGGACCCCAAAAATAACTGAGGAATTTCAGGAGTTCATTGGTCTTTTTCTCTCCGATTTCGTTAGGGCCATATTGGGTCAGCCGTTTCGCGGCCTCCGCCTGAGTCAGGCCATCCGGCGACGCCCCCAATTTTGCCAGCAGGTCAGGCATCGAAAGGGATCTCAGGGCTTCGTTCGGATCGGCCTTCGAGCCCGGCTTTGAGCCGGCGGCCTGCGGCGCGGCGTCATGCGGCGGGCTGGTGATGTCTGGTTCCGCCGGTGTCGCGTCCTCGGGTTTCGTGATCCGCGCGATGCCTGTCGTCATGGCCGTACCCTTTCCGGCGTACCTGTGATCCAGTCTTTCGCGGCGGGCAATCCGGCGACCCTGAACACCCGAACTTCCCCGTGAAAGAACGGTTTGAACATGTTGACCACCGCGCTCAGCCACCCGTGATCGGTCACCACGGCGATGTGGCTGAAATCGTGCCAGTGTTTGAGCCCAAATACGCCGTCGTCCCACAGCGCCTCAGGTTCAATGCCGGTGAAATCCTTGCCGAAGACATAAAGCAATCTGACCGGGCCCTTGGCCATCATTGCCTCAGCCCTGGGGATAAGCGTGTCGCGGTAATCTTCGTGCGTTATTTTGCCACTGGCCTCGATCGCCATTACATCCCAAGGCAGGCCCTCAATGATCTTAAACATTGTCGTGGGATCCCCTTGATTGAGGAATCAGCGCGAGCGTGTGTCGCGCGATCATGGCTTCCTCATCGGTCGCGATGACGCGCACCTCGATCGCGCTGTCCGGAGTACTGATGCGGTCAGCGCCGGCCGTATTCGCGGCATGGTCAAGATGCAGCCCAAGCCACGCCAGCCGTTCGCACACAGCTGATCGGATGGCCGGCGCGTGTTCGCCGACGCCGGCGGTGAACACAAGCCCATCCAACCCGCCGAGGGCACTAATCAGTGCGCCGGCCTGGGTGGCGATGCGATAAGTAAACAGTTCGATCGCCTCGCGCGCATGCGGGTCGTCGCTTGCGAGCAACACACGGACATCGCCGCTGATGCCGGACACGCCCAGCAGACCGGAACGGCGGTAGAGCATGTCCTCGATATCGGCGAAACTGTGCCCCTGGCGGCCAAGGTAGAGGATCGCGCCAGGGTCGAGGCTACCGCAGCGCGTCGCCATGACCAGCCCGTCGAGCGCACTGAAGCCGGTTGTCGTGTCGATACTGCTTCCGTCGAGCAGCGCACAGAGGCTGGCGCCTGAGCCGAGATGCGCGGCGATGACGCGGCCACGTGCCAAGGCTGGAAACCGTTGCATCAGACAGTCGGCGATGTACTCGTAGGACAGGCCGTGAAAGCCATAACGGCGCATGCCCAGGTCCGAAACGGCACGCGGCAGGGCGAGCCGTCTGGCCACTGGCGGCAGGGTGTGATGAAATGCCGTGTCGAAGCAGGCGACCTGTGGGAGCGCTGGACGAGCGGCGGCGACCGCATGTATCGGCGCGAGATTATCCGGCATATGCAGCGGATCAAGCGGCGTCAGCGCTTCCAGCGCCGTCAGCAGCGCGGGCGTGATCAGCTCGGGTTCGATATGGTCGGCGCCGCCGTGCACGACCCGATGGCCGACGGCTGCCAGCCCGTCGCGACCGAGATGAGCATCGGTGAAGCCTAGCAATGCGTCGAGGACGGTAGCGAACGAAGGCGTGGCGTCTGCGGGCCAGCGTTTCTCGGACAGAACAACCCCACCGGCATCGCGGGCCAGCATATGCGGCGCCGCGTCCAGGTCCTCAATCTCGCCGCGCACAGTGGCCCGTAACCCGGCGGCGGTGTCGAACAGAGCGAATTTCACGCTAGACGAACCAGCGTTCAGCGTAAGGATCGACCCCTTCATACTCGTGCCGCCTGTCCGGCCCGGGCCATGAGGACCCCGAGCGCGCAGGATGCCAGGCGGGTGTTCGCGCTATCGGCGCGACTGGTCAGGATGATCGGCACGCTTGCGCCCAATACCAAGCCGGCGGCCTCGGCTCCGGCCAGGAACGTAAGCTGCTTGGCGTGCAGGTTGCCGGCTTTAAGATCGGGAACCACGAGAATGTCGGCTCGGCCGGCAACCGGCGGCACGATGCCGGCCTTGTCCGCAAAGGTCGGCGAGATGTTGATGGCGGCGTCCGTCACCAACAGCGGGCGCGGGTAGTCCGGCACGTCCGTCAGGTAGACATGGCTGATCCGCCGGGTCGTGCGCAGCCCGATCTGCGACGCGGCGACCGCGTGCATCAGCTCCTCGGTGTGCAGATCACCCTTCATGAGCAGACCGACTTCGCTGGCGCGGGCAAGTGCGGCCGCCGTTACCGCGGCGGCAGGGGCCGTCCGGCGCATCGATCAGGCGAAGTGCGGCGACGTGCGCTCCTGCCGCCTTGGCTACTTCCCGGATACGTGCAGCCGGCCCGATCAGGACCGGCCCGATCAGCCCCGCCGTTGCGGCGTCCAGGGCGGGTAGCAGCGAGGCGGCATCGACCGGATACACCACTGCGGTTGCCACCTAGTTGGTGCAGACGCGGTCTAGCGCCACGTCGCCGGTAACGGTCGCGAACAGGTCGATGTCGCGCTGTGTCACGGTGTACGCCAGGCTGGCCGTCTCGCCGATGGTCAGTTCGTCGAAGGTCCGGTTCTCGATGAAACCTTTCGCGGCTCCCTCCGGCATGGTGCTTATCCTTCGAATACGTAGGTGCCTGGAGCGTCGCAGAGCGGCACGAAGCCGGGCGCGCCTATTGGCGGCGGATCGACGCGCCGGGTGGAGTGGCGGTCGAGCCACGCAATCCACTCCAGCCACCAGGACCCGTCTTGCGGCGCCGTGTCACGCTGCCATTCATCCGGACCGAGCGTGCGGGCGCCGGCGTCACGGACGTGGTTGCGGAAATGGCGGTGCGGATAGCCGGGTTCGCTGACGATGCCCGCATTGTGGCCGCCGGAGGTCAACACAAACGTCAGCTCGCCATCGTTCAGCAGGTGCAGCTTGAACACCGAATGCCACAACGCGACGTGATCGCGTTCGGCTCCCACGACAAACATCGCCAGCTTCATGTCACCCAGCGCCAGCGAACGGCCGGCGACCTCGAAGCGACCTTTGGCGAGGTCGTTGTTCAGGAACAGGCTTCGCAGATACTCGATATGCATGCGTGCCGGCAGACGCGTGCCGTCGGCATCCCAGGCCATCAGGTCGAACGGTTTATCGTGCTCACCGAGCAGGTAGTCGCGGATCGCGCGCGACCAGATGAGGTCGTTGGAAGGCAAGATCAGATCGAGCCATTGCCGCACGGTGAAGGCGACAATCCGTTCATTGGGCCGGCTGACCCCGCCCGGATTGCGCACGACGCTGCCCAACCATTCGTCACCGAGGAGCACTGCCTGTGTCATCAGGTCGTAGGGGCGTTGCCGCCATGCCGGATGGGCGAAGCGATTCTCCCAGGCGTGCAGCATGCGATCGAGATCGGCCGGCGTGGTCACGTACGGCGACGGCGATGGTCGCACATCCGGGGACGTTACGGACGAACGAACGGTCGTGGGCATGTCCGGCATGGCGAGGCGTCCTTGCCTGTTTCCGCCACCTAATGGTCAGCAAAGATGGCGATGACGGTATCGGCTTTTTCCATTTGATCCTTTTTCAGGACAAGGCGGTGCCCGGCAACGATCTTTTGCATCACGCTTCCGGTCAGACACAGTCAGAAAAAACCCATGAGATGGGCTTTTCTGATGCGTTAGCCAATTGGTCTGACGATACGCGGCAGCGATCCTGCAAAGGTAGACTCGGAAACTACTCAACCCTATCCCCGCCGGAGGCCGGCAACGGCAACGCTCACAATGGTTCGTATTTGAACTGATGCCAATTTCGTGGAAACCTGAGTTAGGTGTTTCGTTGAAATCGGATGGTGCAGATGGGACGACGATCGTTTAGCCGAGAGTTCAAGCTGGAGGCGGTGCGTCTGGTGGCGCGGCGGCACTAGATGTGGACACCGCCGATGGTCGGACGGCGTCGGGATCAACGCGGGTAGATTTTCAAGCCACCCGCCACGGAATCTGCTACATGCTCTTTGGTGATGATGCCAACGACGTCGTCGCCCCGTGGCGCCGTTCGCCCACGCGTCCGCACAACGACAGCCATAAAGGCATGCCGGCGCCACATCCGTTCAATGACATCGGCAGCAACCATGTCCTCGCCCACGATCGTGAAGTCGCGCGTGGCCACGTCGCCAAGAGTGACACCGGTATGGGCACCTTCAAGACCGCGCCTCAGCCCCGTGTTGACACGAATAACACCGAAGAGCCGGCCCTGCTGGGTTACGACAACGTGGCGCAGCAAGCCTTCTGCTTCGTACTGGCGAAGGAAGGCGTCAAAGCTGTCCTCCGCCGGCAGCACCAGCACGTCGGAGTCCATCACCTCACGGGCATGGCGCACCATGAACATGTTGGCGTGCAATGCCTTGGGGATGCTGCGCCCACGGCGGACCAGTTTGAGCGTGTAGATGTTCTCTCGCGACAGCAGCCGGCGCACGCCGACACTGGTTGCCACCGCCAGGATCATCGGCATGACGATGTCGTAGTCGCGGGTCATTTCGAATGTCATCGTGATGGCGGTCATGACCGCACCGGTGCCGCCGCCAACCATGGCCCCCATGCCCACCATGGCGAAAGCCGGAACGCTCAGCGGAAGCGGTACGCCGAGTTGCGACAACAACGCAGCGAACCCACCACCCAACGTGGCCCCCATGAACAGCGATGGAGAAAAAATGCCGCCCGATGAGCCCGATCCAACGCTGGTCGACGTCGCCAGCAACTTGCAGACAAACAACAGTCCCAACAGCCACGCCGCCGATGTCTGGCCGACCAGGATGTTCTCGATGGTCGCGTAGCCGACACCATCGACATAGTATTGCCCCTGTGCCCGAAAGAGCACGTACATCAGCACACCCACGAGCAGCATGCCCAGCATGTGGCGCGCATAGCGCCAACGGATCATGTCGAACAGATCCTCGGCCAGATGTAGCCCGCGGATGAACGCCGCAGCCGCAACCCCAGTGACGGCGCCCAGCGCCGCGTAGAGCAACAAAAGCAGCACGGCGCTTGCGTCGGCGGTCATCGGCGCCATCGCCGGCACCAGGAACGCCGGCTGCTCGCCAAGGGACCAGCGCCCCACAAAGGTCGCCGCACCGGTCGCGATCGCCACCGGCAGGAAGGTGGAGACGCTGACTTCCGGCAGCATCAACTCGATCGCGAACATCACCCCACCGATCGGGGTATTGAACGTCGCGGCGATACCCGCCCCGGCGCCAGCTGCGACCATCGTGATCCGCTGGCCGACTGGCATGTGAATGATTTGACCCAAGGTTGAGCCCAGAGCCGAGCCGATCTGAATGATCGGCCCCTCGCGCCCCACCGAGGATCCACTACCGATGGCAACGGCAGAGGCGACAGACTTCACCAAGGCGACAATCGGCCGGATCACTCCCTCCTTGTAGTAGATTGCATCCATCACCTCAGGCACGCCGTGTCCCTTGGCCTCGGGCGCGAAGTTGCTCACCAGGAAAGTGACGATCACCGCGCCGATCACCGGCGCGAGGATGACCCATGCGCCCCAGCGGCTCGGTGCAGTGAAAACATTGGCATCATACGACACCGCGAAGTGGCCATAGAAAAACAGGTTGTGGAGCAACCCGATCAGGTCGCGGAACAGGACAGCGCCCATCCCGGTTACAATCCCAAGCACCAATGCGAGCAGCGTCAGATTAAGCAGGCCAAGCCTACGGCTTTCATCCTGCTGCGACTTTGACGCCGGTTTGGTGCCCGCGAATGCCATCATGGCCCCTGTATGCGATGATTTGTTGGATGAATGGTTGTGGCGGCGATTGTCTCAGGACGTCTCCTCGGCGCGCTTGGCGCGACCTGGCGGTTCCTGATCATGCCCACCTCCCCCCCTGGCGGCATCGATGGCCGGCTCCGTGCTGCAGGAGATCGTGGCCATCTGAAGGCTATGACTGAGATTGTCGTTCACCGGCCCGCCCGCAGCTTTCATCCATACCAAACCAGACACGCCGCACGTCGGTAGACTTGCAACCACGCGCAACTTACATCATGCCATGACATAGAATTGTTGGGCTGAGAAGGGCCAACCGATATCGATCATGGGAAGGAACGACGCCGTGGCGCATGATCCGAGCCTCTACGAAGGGCTTGCGGGCTTCCGCTATGCCTTGCGGCAGTTTCTCGCCTTCAGCGAGGCCGTGACCCACGAGGTCGGGGTGACACCGCAGCAGTATCAGGCCCTGCTGGTGATCAAAGCCCACCGTGAGGGCGCCATCATGATCAGGGAGTTCGCCGATCAGATGCTACTGCAACAGCACGGTGCGGTTCAACTCATCGACCGACTCGTCAATGCCAAACTGGTTGAGCGGAGGCACTCGCCAACCGATCGTCGAAGCGTGCTGGTCGCCATGACAGCCAATGGGTCGCAACTGCTGGAGCATCTGGCTGCCAACCACATCAAGGAATTACTCAGACAGGAGCCGTTGCTGGCGGAATCTCTCAAGCGGCTCAGGAAGATTGGCCGGTGCATGCGCTGGTACGTGGCCTATCCGATCAGTTACCGGCAACTCGAGGAAATGATGCAAGAGCGCGGAGTGGAGCTTGACCACTCCACGCTCAATCGATGGGTGCTCAGGCACGTCCCACTGCTGGATCGGGAGT
>PKWQ01000104.1 GCA_003133265.1 Acetobacteraceae bacterium | reverse complement strand
TCCTCGATCACCTTCTGGTGCCGGCGCTGGGCGGAGCAGTCGCGCTCGAACAGATGCACCGCGTTGCCGTGCGTGTCGGCGAACACCTGCACCTCGATATGGCGCGGACGCTCGACATAGCGTTCCACCAGCACGCGCGCATCGCCGAACGAGGACGCGCCCTCTTGCTGCGCCGAGGCCAGCGCATCGGCGAACTCGCCCGCCGCGCGCACGACGCGCATGCCGCGCCCGCCGCCGCCGGACACCGCCTTGATCACCACGGGAAAGCCGATCTTGCGTGCGACGTCGGCAAGCATGGCCGGATCCTGGTCGGCGCCGTGATAGCCGGGCAGCAGCGGCACGCCAGAGCGCTCCATCAGCGTCTTCGCTTCGGCTTTCGAGCCCATCGCCCGCATCGCCGAGGCCGGCGGACCGACGAAGATCAGTCCCGCCGCCGCGCAGGCATCGGCGAAGGCCGGGTTCTCCGACAGGAAGCCGTAGCCGGGATGGATCGCTTCCGCTCCCGCGCGCTGCGCCGCCTCGATGATGCGCGGGATGTTCAGGTAGCTCTCGCGCGCCGCCGCCGGGCCGATCGGCATCGCGCGGTCGGCGCTGCGCACATGCAGCGCGGCGGCGTCGGCTTCGGAATAGACGGCGACGGTCTCGATGCCCATCCGGCGCGCGGTGCGGGCGATGCGGCAGGCGATCTCGCCACGATTGGCGATCAGGAGTGTTCTGAACATGTCCATCACATCCGGAACACGCCGAACTTCGTCGGCTCGATGGGCGCGTTCAGCGCCGCGGACAGCGACAGCCCCAGCACCCGGCGGGTATCGGCGGGATCGATGATCCCGTCGTCCCACAGCCGCGCGGTCGCGTAGTACGGATGGCCCTTGGTCTCGTAGACGTCGCGGATCGGCGCCTTGAATGCTTCCTCGTCCGCCGTGCTCCACTCCTTGCCCTGCGCGGTCAGATTGTCGCGCCGCACCTGCGCCAGCACGCTCGCCGCCTGCTCGCCGCCCATCACCGAGATGCGCGCGTTCGGCCACATCCACAGGAAGCGCGGATCGAAGGCGCGCCCGCACATGCCGTAATTGCCGGCGCCGTAGCTGCCGCCGACGATCACGGTGAACTTGGGCACGGAAGTGGTAGCGACGGCGGTGACCAGCTTCGCCCCGTCCTTGGCGATGCCGCCGGCCTCGTATTTCCGCCCGACCATGAAGCCGGTGATGTTCTGCAGGAACACCAGCGGAATGCCGCGCTGGCTGCACAGTTCGATGAAATGCGCGCCCTTGAGCGAGGATTCCGAGAACAGGATGCCGTTGTTGGCGACGATGCCGACCGGATAGCCGTAAATATGCGCGAAGCCACACAGCAGCGTGGTGCCGTACAGCTTCTTGAACTCGTCGAACTCGCTGCCATCGACGATGCGCGCGATCAGTTCGCGTGCGTCATAGGGCGTGCGCACGTCGGTCGGCACCACGCCGTAGATTTCCTCGGGATCGTAGCGCGGCGGTTCCGGCGGACGCAGCGCCAGCAACGGGCGCTTGACGCTGTTCAGCCCGGCGACGATGCGCCGGCACAGCGCCAGCGCGTGCCGGTCGTCGTGCGCGTAGTGGTCCACCACGCCGGAGGTGCGGGCATGTACGTCCGCCCCGCCCAGATCCTCGGCGCTGACGATCTCGCCGGTGGCGGCGGCGACCAGCGGCGGGCCGCCCAGGAAGATCGTGCCCTGGCGGCGGACGATGATGGATTCATCGGACATCGCCGGCACATAGGCGCCGCCGGCGGTGCAGGAACCCATCACCACGGCGATCTGCGGAATCGCTAAGCTCGATAAAATCGCCTGGTTGTAAAAGATGCGGCCGAAGTGGTCGCGGTCGGGAAAGACATCGTCCTGGGTCGGCAGGTTGGCCCCGCCCGAGTCCACCAGATAAATGCAGGTCAGGTTGTTTTGCTGCGCGACCTCCTGTGCCCGCAAATGCTTTTTCACCGTCAAGGGGTAATAGGTGCCGCCTTTGACCGTGGCGTCGTTGCACACAATCATGCAATCGACGCCACTGACGCGGCCGATGCCGGCAATCAGGCCGGCGCACGGCGCGGCCTCGTGGTACATGCCATAGGCCGCCATCGGCGACAGCTCCAGAAACGGGGTGCCGGGGTCCAGCAGCATCTGCACGCGCTCGCGCGGCAGCAGCTTGCCGCGCGCCGTGTGCTTGGCGCGGGCGGCTTCGCCACCGCCTTCAGCCACCTTGGCGACCTGGACCCGAAGGTCGTCGACGAGCAGGCGCATGGCGGCCGCGTTGGCCTGAAAATCGACGGAACGGGGGTTGAGTTGGGTGTCTAGCGTGCTCATTCGGCTTTCTCTGTGCTTCGATTTTTCTGATTTTCTTTCAGGCGGTCTTCTCTTCTGCCAGTCCCAGTTGCTGTTTCATCGCATCGCGGATCTTGAATTTCTGGATCTTGCCGGTCACGGTCATGGGAAAGCCGGACACAAAACTGATGTAACGCGGCACCTTGTAGTGCGCAATCTGGCCGGCACAAAAGGCACGCACCTCGTCCTCGGAAAGCGTTTCACCGGGCCGCACGATGATCCAGGCACACAGTTCCTCGCCATATCTTTTGTCAGGGATGCCCACCACCTGCACGTCCTGCACCTTGGGATGACGGTAGAGAAACTCCTCGATTTCGCGCGGGTAGATGTTGTAGCCGCCGCGGATGATCATGTCC
>PKWQ01000473.1 GCA_003133265.1 Acetobacteraceae bacterium | reverse complement strand
AAAATGCAACTGTAATGCTAGTCGATCCCCGGGCTCGTCAGACTGTATCACCTTGCGCAGCGGCATGTGAGGCTCCCGGTCATGCGTGCCGCTGTAGAATCGATGCACGAGATGCACTAGCAGTGGCGCCGGGTCGGTTGCCGCACCCACCAATTGTGCCAATCTTCATGGTGCAATGGCTCTTTGCCTATGAAAATATTCCCGTATAATATAGATACGGGACTAGCATTACAGTTGCGGTTTCTGTTGATTTCTGAATCTATGGGCAACCATGATTCGGGAGGTCATGGATGTCGGTTGCATCGATCGAGACGACGCTGGAGCTTTGGGCGTCGTCTCTGCGGGATGTCAAAGCGCGCATTCGATCCTTGTTCGCGCAGGAGCGGGTAGCGGCGTCGGCGGGCTTGTTCCTTGACGGCCTGCTCGGGGATGAGCGGCGCAAGACCGGGTGGATGCGCGCAGAGGCGGCAGGTGATCCTGGCCCATGGCGTCAGCAGGCCATACTGGGTCGTGGCCGATGGGACGCGAATGCGTTGCGCGACATCGTGCGGGGCTATGTCGTCGAAAGCCTTGCGGCCGAGGATGCAGGTCTGGTCATCGATGTTTGAGCCGCGAAACGGATCAAAGGTTTTCTCAAGCAGGGCAAGGCATCGTGCGGTGTGGGGCTGCTCTGGACGCAAAGGCGGCGGAGTTGGCAAAGGCGGGCTACTGAGTGCGTCAGCTTGTCTATCTGGCCTCGGCGCGCCGCGATTTCGCTGACATCCTGGAGTACATCACCCGCGAGAGCGGCAGCCTCGCCATCGGGCGGGGCTTTGTCGAGGCGCTCCGGCAGCAATGCAGAAAGCTGGCGTCCTTGCGCGGCACGCTCGGGCGGCCCCGCCCGCCCCGACATCCGCAGCTTCGCCTTCAAGGGCTATGTGATCTTCTTTCGCTATGAAGGCGACGGCTTCGAGATCGTCAACGTTCTCGAAGGGCACCGCGACGTGATCGCCTACTTTCGAGACGACACGATATAGCTACCGGCCGCTTCGCGGCCATCTCTCCCGCACGTGCGGGAGAGATGGCCGCGGCTGGCATTTCCGGTCAGCGTGGCGGCGCTAGCGCCGCCACCAGCCGCGTTTCTTTTCCGCCGGCGGGGCGTTCTCATCGCCGATCACGATCGGCTGGACCGCCGGGCCGACCACGACCTCGCTGACCGGCTGCGGCGGTTCCGGGACGGACTCGGGTATAGCGGCAACCGCTTCCACGACCGGCGCGGGTGCCTCCACCTGCGGCTCGGCGGCAATCGGCGCGGCCGGGGCCTCGGCCACCGGCTCCGGAGCCGTTTCGACGAACGTCTCAGCGGCAAGTTCAACGGTGACGGGTTCGGGCGCGGGCGCGGCGACCGGTGCGGCGACCGCGATTTCTCGCGCGGCCGATGCGGCGGATGCCTGTTCGGCCTGCTGCTGCTCGGCGCGCTCCAGCACATCGAAGATGTCGAATGCCGTCTGACCGCCGAACGGATCGGCCGGAGTGGGGCCGGCATAGACCGGCGGCAGTTCCGGCTGTTCGGCGCCCGGTTCGGCGACCTGCGGCAGCACGTCCTCATCACGCCGCCGGCGACGCCCGCCACGACGGCCACGACGGCGGCGCGCCGCCTCCTCGTCCTCGGTCGGTGTTACTTCCACGGCTTCCGTTGGCGCGACGGTCTCGCCGGCCGGCGCCGCCACGGCCATAACATCGGATTCCGTCACCGGGCCAGCCTCGGCCGCGGTCCCGGTTTCGGTCTCGACGCCGGTCTCGATGGTGCCGTCCTCGCGCCGTCCGCCCCGACGCCGGCGACGGCGGCGACGGCGGCGATGCTCGCTTTCCTCGGCGGTCTCGCCAGCCACCGGCTTGGCCTCAGCGGCTTCCGCGGCTTCCTCGGCGGCGTCCTCGGGCGTCTCGACCGCGTCTTCCTCCTCCACATCGGCATCGGCTATGGCCTGCGCCGGCAGCACCGGCAGCGGCGCGTCGGCGGTGATCACGGTCGGGCCTTCGCCCGGCAGCAAGGCGCGCAGGCGGTCGATGCGGATATCCGGCGGCAGCAGGCTCTCATCGGGGGCGAAGGTCACGCGCATACCGTTGCGCTGCTCGATGGCGATCAGCCGGTCGCGCTTGTGATTGAGGATGTAGAGCGCGATCGAGGTCGCGGCATGCACCACGATCTCCGCCGAACGGCGCTTGCCGCCCTCTTCCTCGATGGCGCGCAACACCTGGATGGACGCGCTTTCGGTGCTGCGCACATGGCCCAGACCGCCGCAATGCGGGCAAGTGACGAAGCTGGTCTCGGCAAGGCTCGGGCGCAGCCGCTGGCGGCTCATTTCCAGCAGACCGAAATGGCTGATATGGCCGACCTGGATGCGCGCGCGGTCGTTCTTCAGCGCCTCTTTCAGACGCCGCTCGACCATCGCGTTGTGTTTCTTCGCCTCCATGTCGATGAAGTCGATGACGATCAGCCCGGCCAGATCGCGCAGGCGCAACTGCCGCGCCACCTCGTCGGCGGCTTCCATATTGGTGCGCAGCGCCGTCTCCTCGATGCCGCGCTCGCGGGTCGAGCGGCCGGAGTTGACGTCGATCGCGACCAGCGCCTCGGCCTGGTTGATCACCAGATAGCCGCCGGACTTGAGCTGTACCGTCGGGCTCATCATGGCGTCGATCTGCGCGTCCACCTGATGGCGGGCGAACAGCGGCTGCCCGCCGTTCGGATCGCGCCAGAGCTGCACCTTCTTGGCGTGCGCCGGCATCAGCATGCGCATGAACTCATGCGCCGCGCGCCAGCCTTCCTCGCCATCGACGATCACCTCGTCCACGTCGCGCGAATACACGTCGCGGATGGCGCGCTTGATGAGTGAGGCTTCTTCGTAGATCAGCGCCGGGGCGACCGAGCGCAGCGTGTGCTCGCGGATGTCGTCCCACAGCCGCATCAGATATTCGCAGTCGCGCCTGATCTCCGGCTTCGGCCGGTTGGCGCCGGCGGTGCGGACGATCAGGCCCATGCCCTTCGGGATCGCGAGTTCGGAGGTGATCTCCTTCAGCCGGCGGCGGTCGGCGGCCGAGGTGATCTTGCGCGAAATGCCGCCCCCGCGCGGGGAGTTCGGCATCAGCACGCAGAACCGGCCGGCCAGCGAGATGTAGGTGGTCAGCGCCGCGCCCTTGGTGCCGCGCTCTTCCTTGACCACCTGGATCAGCAGGATCTGCCGGCGCTTGATGACTTCCTGGATCTTGTAGTTGCGCAGGAAACGCGGCGGGATGCGCGCCTCGCGCTGGTCCTCGCCGCTGTCCTGATCGCCACCGACGCTCTCCGGCGCCGGCTGATCCGAAACGGTGTCGGGATAGAGCTGATCGGCGGCCTCGGCGAAGGGTTCCTCCGGCCCGGCCGCCTCGAAGCGATCGGCCCCGGACACAGGCTCGGCCGTCACCTCGGCGTGAGCTTCGGTCTCGTGAGCTTCGATCTCTGGGGCTTCGATCTCTGGGGCGAAGACGGTTTCGTGCTCGATCGCGGCGGGCTGCGCGGCCGCCGGGGCCGACTCGTCCGTGTCCTGGCCGGCCGGCTCGCGTTCGCCGGCGTTGTATTCGCCGGCGTTGTATTCGATCGTCTCCGGCTCGGCCTCGTCGCGCTCGATCTCGCGGACATGGGAGCGGACGGTCTCGCCGGCCTCATCGGCGGCGGCGGCGCGGTCTTCCTCTTCCTCCTCGCGGCGGGCGTCCTCGGCCTGCATCTCGATCAGACGCTGCCGATCGGCGACGGGGATCTGGTAGTAGTCCGGATGGATCTCGCCGAAGGCGAGGAAGCCGTGCCGGTTGCCGCCATATTCGACGAAGGCGGCCTGCAGGCTGGGCTCTACCCGAACCACCTTGGCGAGGTAGATGTTGCCCTTGAGCTGGCGTTTGGTTGATGTCTCGACGTCGAAATCTTCGAGGCGGTTACCGTCCAGCACCACCACGCGGGTTTCTTCCGCGTGCGTGGCATCGATCAGCATGCGCTTGGTCATCTAGTCCTGAACTCCGGTACGCCGCCCGGCACCGCGTCAGCATCTTCAGGAAGATGCGCGCTGGCGGGCGGCCAAATAGGCTTGCGGGAAGGGGCAGGCCCATCCGCCGGAGGACTCTATACGTAACGCCAATATGCCTGCCACGCGCCGCATGCCATGGCATGGGAGACGGCCCCTTCGGGAATGTGGCTGACATGACGGCGATCATTCGGTCCCTGGCGTATGGGCACCGCGTCCCGGTGGGAACGCGGCCCAAGTTGAAGCGAGTGCCTGCCGGACCCTTGGGGGCACCGGGACGCCAGGAAAGGCGCCGCCAATGACAACCCGAACAGGGCCAAACCCCGGCGCGCGAGGTGCGCGGCGCGGGCGATGACGCGGTTGCGGCGGTGCGACCCTCTACCCGACTTCGCATCCGGCCTCGCGTTCGCCCGTCCGAGGTCCAGCAATCAGCGCATCGACCAGAAACAGGTTTCGACAAAGCCAGGAAATGGGGCCGTCGCTTCCACCGGATCGGGCAAGGGACGGAAAACCGCCTGTTCCCTTCGCATCACCGGAGCGGGCCAGACCATGAAGCAAACTGGCCCCAACCGCAAGCCGAACCTGCGCCGGGGGGCTCGGAGTCATAAAATGGCCGCAATCAACGTTGAGGGTGCAATGCTGCATCTAATCTGTTAAGAAGCTGCGCCATGCCCCTGCTTCAACCGATCACCCGCCGTCTGCTGTTGGGCCACGGAGTTGCCGGAACCTTCCTGTTGCCGGCGGCGCTGCACGCCGCCATGGCCGCCGCTCCGTCCCCAGCCAAGACCCACCGCCCCGCGCCTGGTCCCACAAGACCGCCGGCGCCGCTGGTGATGCTCGATCCCGGGCATGGCGGCAAGGATCCCGGCGCGATCGGGGTTTCCGGCACCTATGAGAAGCATGTCTCGCTGGCCGCGGCGCTGGAACTGAAGCGCCAGCTGGAGGCCGGCGGGCGCTATCGCGTGGAACTGACCCGCACGCGCGACGTGTTCGTGCCGCTGGACGACCGGGTGGCGCGCGCCCAGGGACGCGGCGCGGCGCTGTTCGTCTCCATGCACGCCGACGCGCTGCGCGATTCCCATGTGCGCGGCGCCTCGGTCTATACGCTGGCCACCACCGCGTCGGACGCGCAGACCGCAGCACTCGCGCAACGGGAAAACAGCGCCGACCGCTTCGGCGGGCCGCAATTCCGCGACACGCCGCCGGAGGTGGCGCGCATCCTGGCCAGCCTGGTGCGCCAGGAGACCCGTGCCGGCTCGACGCGGCTGGCGAACTCCGTGGTGGGCAGTCTCGACAATGCCGTGCCGCTGCTGGCGAACCCGTCCCGCCATGCCGGCTTCGTGGTGCTGAAGGCGGCGGACATCCCGAGCATACTGGTGGAGATGGGCTTCATGTCCAATCCGCAGGACGAGGCGGCGCTGCGGCGGGCCGACCATCGCATACAGGTGGCGGCGGCGATGAAACGCGCCGTCGATGCCTATTTCGCCGCGAGCGATCGCGTGGCAAGGATAGCGGGCTAGCGCCCAGTACTTGGTTTCCCGCCCAGTGCTGGTTTCCCCGCCTACGCTTCCCATATCGGCTCGATCCCATCGCACGGAATACCATGACCGCCCCTCTGACCGCGGGTGACCCGCTTCTGCCGCCCTCCCCGGAGGGCAAGCCCCACCGCGCCGGCAAGCCCGCGCCCAGGCGCCGGTCCATTGTCGGTCGCCTGATCGGCGCCCTGTTCGGCCTGCTGACCCTGGTGCTGATCGTCGGCGCCATCGCCGGCTATGCCGCCTATATGCGGTTCAGCGCCGACCTGCCGGACGTGGAGGGGCTGCGCAACTACCAGCCGCCGGTGATGAGCCGGGTCTATGCCGGCGATGCCCGCCCGATCGCGGAACTGGCCACCGAGCGGCGCATCTTCGTCCCCTACGCCGCCATTCCCGATATGGTGAAACATGCCTTCGTCTCCGCCGAGGACCAGAATTTCTGGATCCATCGCGGCGTCGATCCGGTGGCGATCGTGCGCGCCGGGCTCACTGATCTGGCGCAGTACGGCCAGGGCCGTCGCCCCGTCGGCGCCTCCACCATCACCCAGCAGGTGGCCAAGAACATGCTGCTGGACAACCAGGTCTCTCTGGCGCGCAAGGCGAAGGAGGCGATCCTGGCGATCCGCATCGAGGGGGCGCTGAGCAAGGAGCGCATCCTCGAACTCTACCTGAACGAGATCTATCTCGGCCTGCAATCCTATGGCGTCGCCGCGGCGGGCCAGGCCTATTTCAACAAATCGCTGGACCAGCTGACCATCGCCGAGGCCGCTTTCCTGGCCGCGCTGCCCAAGGCGCCGAACAACCTCAATCCGTTCAGGTATCCCGACGCGGCCAGGGCGCGGCGCGACTATGTGCTGGACCGCATGGCCGAGGACCACGCCATCACCCCGGCGCAGGCGACGGCGGCCAAGGCCGAGCCGATCGCGCCGTCGCTGTTCCGCCGCCCCGAGCCGGTACCCGGCGCGGACTGGTTCGCCGAGGAGGTGCGCCGGCGGCTGATCGAGCGCTTCGGCCCGGAAACGACCACCCAGGGCGGGCTGATGGTACGCACCAGCCTCGATCCGGCGTTGCAGGAAACCGCCGAGCGCGCGGTGCATGACGGGCTGATCGCCTATGACCGGCGCATGGGCGGCTGGCGCGGACCAGTCGCACATCTGGACGCCGTCACCGGCCCGCGCGCGGACTGGACCGGCGCGCTCGGCCAAGCCACCCGTCCGACCGGCATGCCGGCATCCTGGAAACTGGCGGTGGTGCTGGATTCGGGGGACGGGGACGCCAAACTCGGCTGGCTCGACCGCGCGCCCGGCTCGCAGGTGCTGGAGCCGCGCCAGGGCACGCTGCTGCTGTCCGATACCGGCTGGGCACGGGCGCCGCACGACGGCAAGCCGAGCGGCCCGGCGCCACGCAAGCTCGGCGATGTCGTGCATGTCGGCGACGTGGTGATGGTGGAACCGGCGCCGGTCGCCGTCACCCCCGCCGCCAAGGGCCGCGCGGCCATGGCGGCGCGCGCGGACCGGGTGCTGCTGCGCCAGATCCCGCTGGTGCAGGGCGCGCTGGTATCGCTCGATCCCACCACCGGGCGGGTACTGGCGATGGTCGGCGGCTGGAGCTTCGATGCCAGCCAGTTCAACCGCGCCACCCAGGCCAGCCGCCAGCCGGGCTCGAGCTTCAAGCCGTTCGTCTATCTGACCGCGCTGGAACAGGGGATTTCCCCCAGCCAGCGCTTCCTGGACGCGCCACTGGTGATCGACAACGGCGCCGGCCAACGCTGGCGGCCGAACAACTACGAGATGGATTTCAGCGGCCCGACGCCGCTGCGCATCGCGCTGGAGAAGTCGCTCAATCTGGTCACCATCCGCGTCGCCGACCTGGTCGGCATGGAGGCGGTGGCGCAGACCGCGATCGCGTTCCACGAGGTCGACAACATGCCGCGCGTGCTGCCCGCCGCGATCGGCGCGGTGGACACGACGGTGCTGCGCGAGGCCGGCGCCTATGCCGGGCTGGCGGCCGGCGGACGCGAGGTGATCCCGAGCTTCATCGACAGCGTGCAGGACCGCGACGGCCATGTGGTCTGGCGCGCCGGGCCGGGCGAGTGCGAGACCTGCGCCGATCCCGCCACGGCGCCGCAGTTGCAGGACACCCGCGAGCAGATCGCCGACCCGCAGAGCGATTTCCAACTGGTGACGATGATGCAGGGCGTGATGCAGCGCGGCACCGGCGCCGCCGTCGGCGCCGGACTAAACCGCGCACTCGCCGGCAAGACCGGCACCACGCAGGACTTCACCGACGCCTGGTTCGCCGGCTTCACGCCCGATCTGGTCACCGTGGTCTGGGTCGGCTTCGACGCCCCGAACAGCCTGGGCAACAACCAGACCGGCGCCGCCGTCGCCGGTCCGATCTGGCACGACTTCATGGCAGTCGCCCTGAAAAGCCGCCCCTCGCTACAGTTCCAGGCGCCGTCCGGCGTGACCCTGGCACCCTGGAACACCGGCTCCGGCCAGTCGATCGACGCCTTCAAGCCCGATCAGGTGCCCGGCGCATCCGCCCCGCTCGGCGCCCGCCCCGCCACGGCGGTCAGCACCGACGGCGCGCCCGAAACCGCGCGCCCGCCCGCCAGCGGCGGGGTCGACAGCGGCATGGGCGGCCTGTATTGACCCGCCCCTCCCGCGATCATGTGTGAAGACAGAAGATGTCCACGGAATCCGACGCCCTGAACGAGCAGATCAAGCAGTCCGTCGCGCTGCTGAGGAGGCATCTTTGACTGGGATGCCGCGCAGCACCGCCTGGCCGAGCTGAACGCGCTCGCCGAAGACCCCGCCCTCTGGGCCGATGCGGCCGCCGCGCAGAAGCTGATGCGCGAGCGCAACCAGCTCGCCGCCGGCGTCGACGGCGTGCTGAAGCTGGAGGGCGACGTCGCCGACACGCTGGAACTGCTGGAAATGGCCGAGGCCGAGAACGACGCGGCGATGATCGCCGACGGCATGGCCAATTTGCGCGCGCTGGGCGCCGAGGCGAAGCGGCGCGAGATCGAAAGCCTGCTGTCGGGCGAGGCGGATGCCAACGACTGCTACATGGAGATCAACGCCGGCGCCGGCGGCACCGAGGCGCAGGACTGGGCCGAGATGCTCCAGCGCATGTATATCCGCTGGGCCGAGAAGCACGGCTACAAGGTGATCCAGCTGGAAGAGAGCGAGGGCGAGCAGGCCGGCATCAAGTCGGTCACGCTGCAATTCACCGGCCCCAACGCCTATGGCTGGCTGAAGACCGAGGCCGGGGTGCATCGGCTGGTCCGCATCTCCCCGTTCGACGCCGCCGCGCGCCGGCAGACCAGCTTTGCCAGTGTCTGGGTCTATCCGGTGGTGGACGAGAGCATCGACATTGAAATAAATCCCGCCGACCTGAAGGTCGACACCTATCGTGCCTCCGGTGCCGGCGGCCAGCACGTCAACAAGACCGAGAGCGCGATCCGCATCACCCACGTCCCCACCGGGATCATCGTGGCGTGCCAGACCGACCGCAGCCAGCACCGCAACCGCGCCACCGCCATGGCGATGCTGAAGGCGCGCATGTACGAGGCCGAGTTGCAGAAGCGCGAGGCCGCCTCCGCCCTGGTGGAGGACGCGAAGACCGCGATCGGCTGGGGCCACCAGATCCGCAGCTACGTGCTGGCGCCGTACCAGATGGTGAAGGATCTGCGTACCGGCGTGGAGAAGGGCAATCCCGACGCGGTGCTGGACGGCGACCTGGACGAATTCATGGCCGCCGCCCTCGCCGCGCGCGTCGGCGCCACCCGCTCGGAGGCGAGCGCGCAAGCGAGCTGACCGCTTGGCGCTTCGTTAACCCCGGCCTGCCATGCCTGGGTGCTCCACTCGTCGGGGCCGCCCATGCAGACCGTCGCCGAGGCGCTGATTGCCGCCATCCAGCACCAACAGGCCGCGCGCTATCCAGAAGCCGAGGCTTTCTACCGCGCCGTGTTGGACCAGGAGCCGGACCAGCCGCAGGCGCTTTATCTGTACGGGCTGCTCAAGCTCCACACCGATGCGCCGCGGAAGGCCGTGGACCTGCTCGCCCGTGCCGCCGCGCTGCGCCCGGCCCACGCCGCCACCCGGCTCAATCTCGCCCGCGCGCTGCTGGCCGCCCATCGCCCGGCCGAGGTGCTGGAACAGGCCGATGCCATCCTCATCCGCGATCCGGCGCTGGCGGAAGCGCACTACCTGCGCGGCACCGCGCTGAACGCGCTGGACCGCGCGGCGGAAGCCGTGCCGGCGCTGGAACGCGCCATCGCGCTGGACCCAACCATTGCCGCCGCGCACCTCAATCTGGGCAACGCCCATGCCGACCTGGACGATCTGGCGGCGGCGGAGGCGCATTGCCGCGCCGCCATCGCGCGCGATCCGGCGCTGGTGGAAGCGCATGCCAGCCTGGGCTTCATCCTGACCTCGCGCGGGCGCCTGCAACAGGCGATGGCGGCGTGCGCGGAAGCGATCCGGCTGGCGCCCGACTACGCCGACGCGCACTGGAACCTCGCCGTCGCCGCGCTGCTGGCGGGCGATTTCACCCTCGGGTTCGAGAAATACGAATGGCGCAAGCGCCACGATCGTTTCCACCGAGACTTCCTCGACCTGCCCGGCCCGGTCTGGCACGGCGAGAATCTGGCCGGGCGCACATTGCTGGTCAATGCCGAGCAGGGGCTGGGCGACACGATCCAGCTTGCCCGCTATCTGCCCCTTATTGCCGAAGCGGGCGGACGCCCGGTGCTGGCCTGCGATCCGAGTCTGACCGGGCTGCTGGCCACGCTGCCGGGGGTTGCGACGGTGGCGAAGACTGGCCAATTGCCGCCGTGCGATTTCTGGATCGACCAGATGAGCCTGCCGCGCGTCTTCGCCACCTTGCCCGACACCATCCCCTGCGCCGCTGGCTATCTCTCCGCCGATCCCGCCCGCGTCGCCGCATGGCGCGCCCGCCTGCCGCACGGAAAAAAAATCGGCATCGTCTGGGCCGGCAACCCGGCGCATTCCAACGACCGCCGCCGCTCCCTGCCGCCGGCGGCGCTGGCGCGCATCCTCGCCGTTCCCGGCATCGAATTCGTCAGTCTCCAGGTCGGCCCGCGCGCACGAGAAACCGCGCTGAAGGACAACACGCCGCTGCTGCGCGACTATGCGGAGACCGCCGCGCTGATCGAAAATCTCGATCTGGTAATTGCGATAGATACCTCTGTCGCGCATCTGGCCGGGGCGCTGGGCAAACCATGCTGGCTGCTGCTGCCGTTCGCGCCGGACTGGCGCTGGCTGGACGGGCGGGACGACACGCCCTGGTATTCCTCGCTCCGTCTGTTCCGCCAGCCCGCCCCCGGCGACTGGGACAGTGTCGCCGGACGTGTCGCGCTCGGTCTTGCCGCTCAGTAGGTCAGCACCGTGCGGATGCTCTCGCCACGGCGCATCAGGTCGAAGCCCTCGTTGATCTGCTCGAACGGCAAGACATGGGTGATCAGGTCGTCGATGTTGATCCTGCCTTCCATGTACCAATCGACGATGCGCGGCACGTCGGTGCGCCCGCGCGCGCCGCCGAACGCGGAACCCTTCCACACCCGGCCGGTCACCAGTTGGAACGGCCGGGTGGAAATCTCCTGTCCGGCGCCGGCGACGCCGACGATGATGCTCTGGCCCCAGCCGCGATGGCAGCATTCCAGCGCCTGGCGCATCACCTTCACGTTGCCGATGCACTCGAAACTATAATCGGCGCCGCCCTTGGTCAGATCGACCAGATAGGGCACCAGATCGCCCGCGACCTCGGTCGGATTGACGAAATGCGTCATGC
>PKWQ01000285.1 GCA_003133265.1 Acetobacteraceae bacterium | reverse complement strand
CGGCGGCAAGGTGCTGGGCAGCGTCGCCTACCCGTTCCCCGAGACCACCGACTTCTCCGCCATGCTGGTGCGCGCCCAGGCGTCGGGCGCGAAAGTACTGGGCCTGGCGAACGCCGGCACCGATACCGAGAACTGCGTCAAGCAGGCGCAGGAATTCGGCATCACCAAGACGATGAAGATCGCCGGCCTGCTGATGTCGAGCACCGGCATCCATTCGGTTGGCCTGGAAGTGGCGCAGGGGCTGCGCTTCAGCGAGTCCTACTACTGGGACCTGAACGACCGCACCCGCGCCTTCAACAACCGGGTCAAGGACAAGACGCCGAACGGCATCTGGCCGAACATGACCCAGGCCGGCTGCTACGGTGGAGCGCTGCACTACCTGAAAGCGTGTGCCGACATGGGCGCGGCGGCGGCGAAGGCCGACGGACGCGTTGTGGTCGCGCGGATGAAGGCGATGCCGACCGACGACGACTGCTTCGGCCCGGGACGCATCCGCGAGGATGGCCGCACGCTGCATCCCACCTATCTGTTGGAGGCAAAGAAACCCTCCGAGAGCAAGCAGCCGTGGGACCTGGCGAAGGTGATCGCGACCACCCCGATGGAAGAAGCCTTCAAGCCGATGAGCGAGGGCGGTTGCGCGCTGGTGAAGGCCTGAGCATCGCGGGGTTCCGGCACCGCCGGAACCCCGCGCGAACACGATCTGCCGGTGATGTTTGTTGTGACGGCCCCGGGGGTGGGGCCAGATGCTTTCCTGTGTTACAGATCGTGCCACGCCGAGACCTTCAGCCCCGGCGTCAAGTGAGAGGTAATGCATCATGACTCTGACACGCCGGTCACTGGTCGCCACGGCCGCAGTGGCCGCCACCGCGACCGCCCTTCCCCTGGTCCCCGCCCGCGCACAGAAGCAGGTGATCCGCATCGGCCTGCTGAACGATCAGTCCGGCAACTATCGCGACGACGGCGGCCCGACCGGCACGGCCTGCGCGCGTCAGGCACTGATCGAATTCGCCGCCGCTTCCGGCAAGGGCCTGGATGTGGAACTGCTGGTCGCCGATCACCAGAACAAGCCGGACATCGGCGTAGGCATCGCCCGGCAATGGTTCGACCGCGATGGGGTCGACATGATCGTGGATGTGCCGACCTCCTCGGTCGCTCTCGCCGTCAACACGGTCTGCCGCGACAAAAACAAGGTGTATGTGAACTCCGGCGGCGCCACCACCGACCTGACCGGCGCCCAGTGCAGTCCGAACACCGTCCACTGGACCTATGACACCTACATGCTGGCGCACTCGACCGGCGGAGCCATGGTGAAGGACGGCGGCGACACCTGGTACTTCATCACCGCCGACTACGTGTTCGGCCAGCAGTTGCAGCGCGACACCGCGCGGATCGTCGAGAAGCTCGGCGGCAAGGTGCTGGGCAGCATCGCCTATCCGTTCCCCGATACCACCGACTTCTCCGCCATGCTGGTGCGCGCCCAGGCATCGGGCGCGAAAGTGCTGGGCTTGGCGAATGCCGGCGCCGATACGCAGAACTGCATCAAGCAGGCGCAGGAATTCGGCCTCATGAAGACGATGAAGGTCGCCGCCCTGCTGATCCAGAGCACTGGCGTCCATGCGCTCGGCCTGCCGGCGGCACAGGGGCTGCGCTACAGCGAGTCCTATTACTGGGACCTGAACGACCGCACGCGCGCCTTCAACGAACGGATGAAGGGCAAGACCCCGAACGGCATCTGGCCGAACATGACCCAGGTCGGCGACTATGCCGGTACGCTGCATTACCTGAAGGCGGTGGCCGATATGGGCGTGGCGGCGGCGAAGGCGGACGGGCGCGCGGTGGTCGCGCGGATGAAGGCGATGCCGACCGACGACGACTGCTTCGGCCCGGGACGCATCCGCGAGGACGGTCGCAAGATCCAGCCCGTGTACCTGTTCGAGGCGAAGAAACCGTCCGAGAGCAAGCAGCCATGGGACGTGGCGAAGGTGGTCGCGACCACCCCGGCGGAAGAAGCCTACAAGCCGATGAGCGAGGGGGGCTGCGCATTCATTAAGGCCTGAGCGCGCGGGGTTCCGGCATCGCCGGAACCCCGACCCTGCCTTCAATGCCCGGGCGGAAGTTCGGCCAGTTCGATCAGCACATTGCCGGTGGATTCCGGATCGATGAAGGCTATGCGGGCGCCGCCGTGCCCGGTTTTCGGGGTTTCGTCCAGCAGCTTCACGCCCTTGGCCCGCAGTTCATCCAGCGCGCCATCGATGTCCTCCACCTCGAAGCAGATATGGAACAGGCTCTGGCCCTTTTCCCGGACCCATTTCTTGATGCCGAATTCCTCGGTCTTGCCCTCCAGGAACTCGATATAGGTCTCGCCGACCGGATACATCGACAGCTTGGCCGACGGCAGATCCTCCTCGCATTCCATCTTCAGGCCGAAGGCGTGCTCGAAGACGCCCATCGTCTCCTTCATGTCGTGACAGGCGATGGCGATGTGCTCGATGCGCTTGATTTTCATGGCGGTTGTTCCCGTCAGGAGATGGTGATGCCGCTGTCCACGGGAATGACCTGTCCGGTGGTGATGCGGGCTTCGTCGGAGGCGAGGTAGACGGCCATGTAGGCGATATCCATGGGCTCGCCGAGCCCCAGCAGATGCTGCTCGCCGATCCGGGCAACGGTCGGGTTGGCGGCTATCAGCGCCACCACGCGCGGGGTCAACGTCACCGACGGGGCGATGGCGTTCACCCGCACCTTCCGCGGCGCATAGGACACGGCCAGCGAGCGGGTGATCGCGGCGATGCCGCCCTTCGCGGCGGTGTAGCAGTCGCGCCCGGGAAACCCCATCAGCGCGACGTTGGAGGCCATGTTGATCACCGATCCGCCGCCCGCCTTGATCAGTTCGGGAATGCCGAAGCGACAGCCGAGAAAGGTTCCGTACAGATCGAGCTTGATCGCGCGCCAGAACTCCTCCAGCGGCACGTTCACCGCGGTGTCGTCGATCTGGGTGGAGCCGCCAGCATTGTTGTAGAGGACTGTCAGCGGGCCATATTTGTCCATGGCCACGCGCAGCGACCGCTGCCAGTCGTCTGGCTCGGTGACGTCGGTGCGGATGGCGATCGCCGCGCCGCCGGCGGCGATCGCCTGCTGCGCGGTCTGCTCGGCCGCCGGCAGATCGATATCGGCGATGACGACCTTCGCCCCCTCGCGCGCGAACAGAACGGACGCGGCGCGGCCGATCCCCGAGCCGCCGCCGGTGATGAATGCAACCTTGCCGTCTAGCCGTGCCATCGCTTCCCCCTGTCCCGGTTTGCCTCGACTATGACGCAGCCTCGGCCGAGGGCAAGTGGGGATAGCGATGTCCGGCGAGACGCCGCGCTTCAGTAGCCGACCGGCTCGGCCTCCACCGGCACGAAGCGGCCACCCTTGATCTGCAACAGGAAGGACGCGCTCGCCCCCTGGTGCTTGGTCGGCGCGAACGTGACCGTGGGCGAGCCGAAGATGTCGTGATAACCGTTGATCTTCTCCATGCCCGCGACAAAGCTGTCGGCGGTCAGGTTTTTGCCGGCGTTTCGCAGGCCCTGGATCAACAGGTCCGCGCCGGTATAGCCGATCTGCGCGGCCGGGTTCGGGTCCTTGCCATACAGCGCATGATACTTCTTGATGAACGCGGCCACCGCCGGGCGCGGATCGGCCGGCGCGCTGTGCATCGGCCATGCGCCCGCCGACGCCGATCGCCCAGCGATAAGCTATGCGTTGTGCCCAGGTGGCGTCGTCGATCGCGATCTGGATGCGCGAATGGAACCGCTCCCAGAAGTCTGGCACCGCGCCCATGATCG
>PKWQ01000454.1 GCA_003133265.1 Acetobacteraceae bacterium | reverse complement strand
ACCCCGCCACCGCCACCGCCGCCGAAACCGAGGGCCTGGGCGAGGAAGTCCGCCGCCGTGTGTTCGCCGCCTCCGGCGTCACGCTGGAGTGGGAAATCCGCCGCATCGGCGTACCCGCCGCCAAACCGGAGGCCGTCGCATGACCAGTGTCGCGGTCCTCTATGGCGGCATCTCCGCCGAGCGCGAGGTCAGTCTTTCCTCCGGCCGGCAGGTCATCGCCGCGCTGCGCCAAGCCGGCTACGAGGTGCGTCCGGTGGAGGTCGGCGACGATCTCGCCGCCATCGTCGCCGCGCTGACGCCGAAGCCGGACGTGGTGTTCAACGCCCTGCACGGACGCTTCGGCGAGGACGGGGCGATCCAGGGCGTGCTCGACTGGCTCGCCATTCCCTACACCCACTCGGGCGTGCGCGCCTCCGCGCTCGCCATGGACAAGGCCGCCGCCAAGGCGGTGTTCGCCGCCGCCGGCCTGCCGGTCGCGCGCGGGCGGGTGATCGATGTCGCCGAGCTGGAAGCCACCGATCCGCTGCCCCTGCCCTACGTCATCAAACCGATCAACGAAGGCTCCTCGGTCGGCGTGCGGATCGTCCGCGCCGGCGACAACCGCCGCGCCGACATCGCTGCCGCCTGGACCTACGGCCCCACCGCGATGGCCGAGGAATACATCCCCGGCCGCGAGCTGACCGTCGGCGTGCTGGAGGACCGCGCGTTGACGGTCACCGAGATCATCGCCAGCCAGAGTTTCTACGACTACGAGTCGAAATACGCCGACGGCGGCTCGCGCCACGTCATTCCCGCCGCGATCCATCCCACGGCCTTCGCCCAGGCGCTCGACATCGCGCTCGCCGCGCACCGCGCGCTGGGCTGCCGCGGCGCCACGCGCGCCGATTTCCGCTACGACGACACCGCGGGCGAACCCGGCCGGCTGGTGCTGCTGGAGGTCAATACCCAGCCGGGCCTGACGCCGACCTCGCTGCTGCCGGAACAGGCGGCGCTGCTCGGCATGGATTTCCCGGCGCTGTGCGCCTGGATGGTGGAGCACGCCGCATGTCGCGCATGATCCGCAGCCCGCGCAACTCGGTCAAAGACCGTCCCGGCAAATGGGAGATGGTGCGCCGCCGCCTGCGCCGGACATTGCGCCCGATCGCCTGGAGCACTGCCGCCGCCCTGGTCGGGCTGCTCGGCTTCGGGCTGCTGCACGCCGCCGCCCCCGGCGGCACGCTGGCCAGCCTGCGCGAGCGGATCGGCGGCGCCACCGCCTTCGCCGGTCTGCGCGTGCGCGACATCGTCATCGAGGGCCGCGCCAACACGCCCGAGCCGATGCTGCGCGCCGCGATCGGCGTGGCCAAGGGCGATGCCATCCTCGGCTTCTCGGTGGAACAGGCGCGCGCGCGCATCGAAACGCTGCCCTGGGTGGAACACGCCACGGTGGAGCGCCGCCTGCCCGATACGCTGGTGGTGCAGCTGGCCGAGCGCCGTCCGTTCGCGATCTGGCAGAACCAGGGGAAATTCGTGCTGATCGACCGCACCGGGCAGGTGGTGGCGAACCAGGGCGTCGATTTGTTCCGCCAGCTGCCGCTGGTGGTCGGTCCGGGCGCGCCCGCCGCCGCCGCGCCGCTGCTGGATGCGCTGACCGCGCGTCAGTCGCTGGCGACCCGCATCGTCGCGGCGGTGCGGGTCGGCGAGCGGCGTTGGAACCTGCGCCTGTCCAACGGCATCGACGTGCTGCTGCCGGAAGGTGCGGAAATCGCCGCGCTGGACCGGTTGATGCAGCTGCAACAGAACCAGGCGGTGCTCGACCGGCCATTGCAGGCGGTGGACATGCGCCTGCCCGACAAGCTGGTGCTGCGTCCGATCCCGGCGGAGGCGCATCCCGATCCAACGCGCGCGGCCGGCCCAAAGCGACCCACATGAGCGGAGACTGCGCATGAACGACATGTCACGCCGCGTCTTGCCGCCCCCCCCGAAGGGCCCGGAGGAACCCACGCGCGCGCTCAATCGCCGCGCCGGGCCGTTCGGCGTGCTGGATATCGGCACCACCAAGATCGCCTGCCTGATCGGGCGCACCGAAAGCGACGGCAGCCTGCGCATTCTCGGCTTCGGCTGGCAGCGCGGCAGCGGCGTGCGCGGCGGCGGCATCGTCGATCTGGACAAGGCCGAACGCGCGATCCGCGCCTGCGTCGGCCAGGCCGAGGACATGGCCGACACGCGGTTGCGCGCGATCACCGTCAACCTCTCCTGCGGCGCCCCGGAAAGCCGGCTGTTCAACGTGCAATGGCCGGTCGGCGGGCGCGCGGTGGAGGAAAGCGACATCCGCCGCGTGGTCACCGACGGCCGCGCCCGCGCGGTAACCGAGGGGCGCGAGACGATCCACGCCCTGCCGCTCGCCTTCTCGGTCGACGACACCACCGGGATCGCCGATCCGCGCGGACTGCATTGCGGCACCCTGACCGCGCGGCTGCATGTGATCGACGCCACCGTGAACGCGCTGCGCACGCTGGAGACCTGCCTCGGGCGCTGCGATCTCGACATCGCCGAGTTGGTCTCCGGGCCGATGGCCGCCGGCCTGTCCTCCCTGGTCGCGGAGGAACGCGAGCTTGGCAGCATCATCGTCGACATGGGCGGCGGCACCACCGGACTGGCGATGTTCGCCGAGAGCCAGATGCTGCACACCGCGCTGCTGCCGATCGGCGGCGTGCATGTCACCTCCGACCTCGCGCGCATGCTCTCCACCCCGACCGAACATGCCGAGCGGCTGAAGACGCTTTACGGCAGCGTGCAGTCCAGCCCGGACGACGAACGCGAATTGCTACCGGTGCCGCTGGTCGGCGAGGAAGACCACCAGATCGCCAAGGTGCCGCGCAGCGCGGTGGTGAACATCATCCGCCCGCGCCTGGAAGAAACCTTCGAGATGATCAAGGACCGGATCGACAGCTCCGGCTTCGGGCGCGCCGCCGGCACCCGCGTGGTGCTGACCGGGGGCGCCTGCCAACTGGGCGGCGTGCGGGAAATGGCGGCGACGATCCTGGACCGCCCGGTGCGGCTCGGCCGCCCCGCCGGCCTGCGCGGCCTGCCCGAGAGCGCCTCCGGTCCCGCCTTCGCCACCGCCGCCGGGCTGCTCGCCTGGGCCGCCGGCGAGGGCCGTTCCATGCACGACATCGACCTCGACGCCGCACAGCCCGGCGGACTGCTGCGTCGCGTCATCAACTTTCTGAAGGAGCGCATCTGATGCCGCGCGCTCTTTTCTTGCCCAGACCAATAAACCCGCTTCACCGAATCGACAGCCCTAGGGGAAAGTCACAGCCATGACCCTGAATCTGACCATACCACAGCAGTCCCATACGGATTTCACCCCCCGCATCACCGTGATCGGCGTTGGCGGCGGCGGCACCAATGCCGTCGACAACATGATCGCGCTGAACTTGCAGGGCGTGGATTTCGTCGTGGCGAACACCGACGCGCAGCAGCTGATGCACAGCCGGGCCGACCGGCGCATCCAGCTCGGGCCGCACATCACCCAGGGCCTGGGCGCCGGCGCCAACCCCGACATCGGCCGCGCGGCGGCGGAAGAAGCCGCCGAGGAGCTGTATCGCCACCTGGACGGCACCCACATGCTGTTCATCGCCGCCGGCATGGGCGGCGGCACCGGC
>PKWQ01000217.1 GCA_003133265.1 Acetobacteraceae bacterium | reverse complement strand
CCAGCTCGCGGCTTGGCTCGGCACGCTGCTGATGCTGGCGATTTGCTCCCGCGCCATCAGCCGGCCGCGCGCCCGCCCGCTCGCCGCCGCCGTGCTGCTGGCCGCACTGCTCGCCGGCGGCCCGCCGGCCCGTGCCGACGACGTGCCGATTCTGGTGTTTCGCGAGCACCGCTTCGTGCCGGACCGCATCGTGGTGCCGGCGCATGTGAAGTTCCGCCTGCTGGTGCGGAACAGCGACGACACCGCCGATGAATTCGAGAGCACCGACCTCAACCGCGAGAAACTGGTGCCGGCGGGGCAGACCGTCACCGTGTTCCTCGACCCGCTCGATCCCGGCGAATACCGCTTCTTCGGCGACTTCCACCAGGACACCGCGCGTGGCGTGATGGTGGCGCAATGATCCGCCTGGCGTGCGCCCTAGCCGCGGCGCTGACGCTGCTGACGCCGTCGCGGGCGCGGGCCGACTACCGAGTGGTCTCCCCATACGAAATCGATCTCGACGAGCTGGAAATCGAGCATAACGGCGCCGCCGTGTTCGATCGCCGACCCTCCGCCGGCGGCGCGCGCAGCTATACGCTCGAACTCGGCACCGGCCTGACCGCGTGGTGGCACAGCGAGATCGAACTCGGCTTCGACCGCGCGCCGGGCGGTGGCCAGCCGACCCGGCTGACGCAGCTGGTGACGGAAAACATGTTCCAGTTGACTGAGCCGGGCGAGCAGTTCGTCGACCTCGGCTTCTATATCGAGTACGGCCAATCGATGACACGCGGCGCCGCAGCCGCGTCGAACCAGGTCACCTTCGGCCCGCTAATCGCCAAGGACATCGGCCGTACCACGCATACGCTGAACCTGTTCTTCACCCGGCAGTTAGGGCCGGACCAGGACAGCCACGGCCTTGATTTCAGCTACGCCTGGCAAAGCCGCTGGAACCTGTGGGCGCCGCTGTCGCCGGCGGTGGAGATCTACGGCGACGTCGGCACGCTGGGCCGCATGCCGGGCCTGTCGCAGCAGCAACTCCTCGCCGGGCCGGTGGCAATCGGCGCGCTCAAGCTCAACGCGCTCGGCCTCGGCAGCGCGGGGAAGCTGAAATACGAACTCGGTTGGCTGTTCGGCGCCACCCAAGCCACCGCCGCCGGCGCGCTACGCTGGCGCGCGGAGGTGGAAATTCCGTTCTGACCGGGGCCGGACAGCTACATCATTTCTTTATCGGCACCCACTGGCCGCCCTCGAAACGGACAAATCGGGCGGGCAGCAGCACCACGTTGTCGGGACCGAAGTTCATTACGCCGTTGACGCCGGGAAAATCCTTGAGCTCCTTCAGCCCCTTTCGGATGCCTTCCTTGGTATAGCCGCCCTTCTCGATCGCCGCGGCAAACATGCGCACCGCGTCGTAGAAATAAGGCCCATAAAGGTCCGGCCCGGTGCCGTACTTCGTCTTATAGCGCTCGATGAACGCCTTGACCTGCGGAGCATCGTCGTCCCAGTGCGGCGAGCCACTGATGAAACCACCCGCGGCCGACCCGGCAATTTCGCCGAACGCCTTGTTCTGTACCGATCCGTGCCCCATGAACTGCGCCTTGACGCCAAGCTCCGCCGCCTGGCGCAGGATAAGGCCCGCCTCCGCGTAATAGGCGTAGGCGACGATCAGCGGCGGCTTCTGTGCCCCGACGCGCGTGATCTGCGAACGGAAGTCGCGGCCGCCCTTTTCGATAACCTCCTCGTCCACGATCGTCCCGCCAAGTTTCTTGTACGCCTCGATAAAGATGCTGCTCAACGTCTTCCCATAGGAGCTGTTCTCGTAGACAACCGCCGCGGTTTTATAGCCAAGAACCTTGATGGCGTATTCGGCTATCTCGCGCTCTTCATCGTCGGCCAGCGGGTAGTTGGAAAATACCGTGGGCCCACCCTTGCGGATCTCGGGCGTGATGGCGCCGACGCAGATCATCGGCGTGTTGGTCTCGGCCGAGAGCGCGAACTGCGGCAGGATCACGCCGGTCATGGTGGAGATGATCGCGGGGATCTTGTCGATTTCGACCAGCCGCTTGAACTCAGCGACCCCATCCTTCGGCTGGTTCTTGCTGTCGCCGATGACCAGCTGAATCGGCCTGCCCTTGATGCCGCCGGAAGCATTGATCTCTTCCTCGGCGAGGACGGCGCCTTTTTTGAAGTCCGACCCATAATCGGCGGTTGGGCCGGTCATGGGCAGTATAACACCGATGCGGTAGGGCTCGCCTTGCGCCGGCTGCGCCCGCGCACCCGACGGCCCCATCGCCACGACGGCCCCGGCCACCATGGCCAGCACCCATGATTGCAAACGAATCGTCCGCTTATTCATGGTTTCATCCCTCCCCATGTCTTTGTGTCGACGGCTCGCTTAGGTAAACCTGTCTCAAGATATCGGCGCCCCGATATTCCTCCACCGCTCCGTGACTGATCAGCCGGCCGGCACGGATGACGAAAACGGTGTCGACGATACGCAGAACCTGCTGCGCCTGCTGCTCGACGATAAGGACCGCCGTCCCGAGCTGATCTCGTATATTGCGGATCGCATCAAATATCTGCGTGACCAGCATTGGCGCCAGGCCGATCGATGGCTCGTCGATCAACAGCAGGCGCGGCCGCAGCATCAGCGCCATGGCAAAAGCCAACATCTGCCGCTCTCCGCCCGAGAGCGCGCCCGCCCGCTGGTTCGATCGCTCCGCCAGGATCGGGAACGCCTCCAGCACGGCAACACGCCGCTCCGCCGTCAAGCGGGAGGGCAGCGTAAAGCCCCCCATGCGCAGGTTCTCGGTTACCGTCAGATCGCGGAACACGCGCGCTCCTTGCGGCACGAAGGCAATACCGGCGGCGATGTTCTCCAGCGGCGACGCTGCACTCAAGTTTCGCTCGTCGAGCGTAATCCGTCCCTGTCGGGCCGGCACCAGCCCGAAGACGGCACGCAGCACCGTCGACTTGCCGGCGCCATTGGGACCTATCACCGCGGCGATCGAGCGATCGGGCAGCGTCAGGTCGACGCCGAACAGCACCTGCTTCTTGCCGAAGAATGCATCGAGCTGCTCGACAATCAGCATCGTGCCCTCATGAGGTAATCCCAAGATAGGTGTGCATGACCGACACGTTGCGACGAATTTCGTCCGGCGTGCCCTCCGCGATCTTGCGACCCTGATGCAGGACGATCACCCAATCGGATAGCTGCATCACGATCTCAACATTGTGCTCAACAAGAAGGATCGTCTTGCCGGCGGCAACCAGCGCCCGCATGCGGTTGCAGAAATCCTCCACCATTGCCGGGCTCAAGCCGGACGTCGGTTCGTCGAGCAGCAAGAATTCCGCCTCGGCCGCGAGTAGGCGGCCGAGCCCCAGCAGCTTTTGCTGGCCGTAGGACAGCTGCTCCGCCAGCGTATCCACATGATCGTCAAGCATCAATTCCCGCAGGATCGCGCGCCCGCGCTCCGCGTTCCGTTCGGCGTCGGCCTTAAGCGCACGACCACCGCGGAGCGCGCGCAGGATGCCCTCGCCCTGCTGGCCAGGGATTGCCGCCAGCACGTTGTCGAGCACGGTCAGGCGATTGAACAGGCGCAACTCCTGGAATGTCCGCGAAATGCCGGTGCGGACAATCTCGTGCGGGGGGAGACCATCGACCCGCTTCCCCCGGAAAACAATGCGGCCCGAGTCTGGCTCCAAATATCCGGTGATGAGATTGAAGGCCGTCGTCTTCCCGGCGCCGTTGCTGCCGATGAGGCTGGTAATCGTCCCGGCCCTGACCCCGAACGACAGGTTGGCGACGGCGGTAAGCCCGCCGAAACTCTTCGACAGGTTCTCGATCTCGAGGACCACAGTGCCCCCAAACCCGGCGGTTGCCAGATCTGACTCGATCGCTGTCGTTTCGTTCATCGTCAAGACCGCCTCATTTCAGTACGTCGCGGTATTCCCCTATCAAGCCCTGTCGGCGAAAGCGCGTGAAGAATACCAGAAGCAACCCGTACAGCACTTGACGCAACTGCGGCGCCACGGCCTCGGGAATCGGCAGGAATTTGAATATTTCGGGCAGAACGATCAGCAAAGCGGCGGCGAGGATCGAACCATTCAAATTACCCGTACCGCCGACAATAACCAGCGTGATGATGAAGATAGACTCGTCCAGCGTGAACGCAACAGGATCGATGGCCGTCAGAGAATACACGTACATGGTGCCGGCCGCGGCGGTGAACACGGCGGAAAATATGAAGATCGAAACCTTGACGCGAAACACGTTCTTGCCAAGCGATGCAACCGCCGTCTGGTCCTCGCGCACCGCGCGCAANNGAGGGCGAACTTGCCAAGACCGGTTTTGATTGAAAACCCGAACAGGGTGGGGGCCGGAATATTGTAAAGCCCGTTAGGCCCCCCGGTAACATCGAGGTTCATGAAGAGCGCGAAAATGATGCTCTGGAATCCCATCGTGGCGATGAGAAAATACTCATTCCTCAGTCGCAGCGACGGCAGCGCCACGATGAGCGAGGCCAGCACACCGGCCGCCGCCGACAATAACAGAGAGACCAGAAGGTCATTGGTAACATGCAGAGCCAGCAGCGCGGTGACGTAGGCGCCGATACCGTAGACACCGGCCTGCGCGACCGAGATGAGGCCGGTGTAGCCGACAAGCAGATTGAGCGAAATCGCGAGCGTCGCGTAAATGGCGATCAGAGTGCCGATGTAGATCGCATAATCCATCTCAGAGCCCTACCGCCGGCCGCTTGTCGCCAAACAGGCCGCTCGGACGGAAAAGCAGTACCAGGATCAGTATCGAGAACGACAGCGCCATCTGCCACTTGGATTCTATCTTCCACAGCGCCAAATTTTGTATCATGCCCAGCATAAAGCCGCCGCCTGCCGCTGCGCCGACATTGCCGAGGCCGCCGATGATCATCGCCACGACCGCCATCAGGATGATGTCCGAGCCCATATTGTAGTCGATAATCCCGACGTTGAAGCCAATCATAAGCGCGCTGATGCCGACGAGCGCCGACCCAACGGCGAAGCTGATGTGGCGCAACATTCGCGCGGGCATACCGACAATGAGCGCGAGCTCGCTGTCATTGCCGAGCGCGCGGATGGCAATGCCGAGTTTGAATCGCTGGAAGAATACCCACAGCGCGACCCCGAGGGTTATTGCGAATCCGATGATCTGAAGCTGTGCATCGGTAATGTATATGGGACCGAAGCGATAAACGGTCGACAGGCCGCCTTGCGACAGCACCAACGGATTCGAGCCCCAGATCATCGCCGTGACATTGATCATAATAATCAGGACACCAAAGGAGCAGATCATCATCACGAATGACGAGACCCCCTTCTCGCGCATCGGCTCATAGAGCAGCGCATTGATAAGCGTGCCCAAGACCACCGCCACCAGGATCGCCGCCCCGAACGCCGCCGGCGTGCCAAGCTGAAAGGTTACAAGTGCCGTATAGCCCGCGAAGGCCGACAGCGTGTAGACCCCACCATGCGCGAAGTGGAACACCCGGCTCGCGGTGAAGATCAGCGCAAATCCGAGTGCGATCAGCGCATAGACGCTGCCGGCGATGATGCCGTTGACCGCGAACTGGGCAAATACACTCACGTCTTCGTAATGACCGTGTGGCGCAGCGTGCCAATGCCCTGGATGACAACCTCCACGCTGTCCCCGGCCTTCATCCCCCCGATCCCCGGAGGCGCGCCGGTCAATATCAGATCGCCGGGCAGCAGCGTCATCA
>PKWQ01000158.1 GCA_003133265.1 Acetobacteraceae bacterium | reverse complement strand
TTGATGATGTCCACCGCGACCTCCACCGCCTGCTTGGCGGCGATGCCGGCGGAGGCGGCGCCGCCGCTGAGCGGGTAGGTCACCCCGATGCGCACGGTATCATCAGCCGCGCCCGCTCCCCGCGGCAGCAGGGAGATGGCCGGCAGCGCCAACGCAAGGCGCGACAGGTTGCGGCGAGTGGTCTTGATCATCGCGTGCTCTCCTGAACTCCGCCCGGGCATACGGTGCGGTTGGCGCGCGACTCCATAGCGTTGCACGCGTCACGTCAATCCTGTCGTTGCCGCCGACCGCAAAGCGGCTAGGCTGCCGCGCGCACCGCAAGGAGGCCAGGCAGATGCACATCGGGATTCCCAGGGAAATCAAGACGCACGAGTACCGGGTCGGCCTGACCCCGGCCGGGGTGCGGGAATTGTGCCACCACGGCCATCAGGTGACGGTGCAGCGCGATGCCGGCATCGGCGCCGGGCTGACCGACGATGCCTACCGCGCCGCCGGGGCGATGATCGTGGACAGCGCGGCCGAACTGTTCGCCGCCGCCGAGATGATCGTGAAGGTGAAGGAGCCGCAACCGCAGGAGATCGCGCTGCTGCGCGCCGGGCAGGTGCTGTTCACCTACCTGCATCTGGCCGCCGACAAGGCGCAGACCGAGGGCCTGCAACGTTCGGGCGCGACCTGCATCGCCTACGAGACCGTCACCGACCCGCGCGGCGGGCTGCCGCTGCTGTCGCCGATGAGCGAGGTCGCCGGGCGGATGGCGGTGCAGGTCGGCGCGCACTGCCTGGAGAAGGAGCAGGGCGGTTCGGGCGTGCTGCTGGGTGGCGTGCCGGGCGTGGCGCCGGGCCGGGTGGTGGTCCTGGGCGGCGGGGTTGCGGGAACCAATGCCGCGCGCATGGCGGTGGGGCTGGAGGCCTCGGTCATCGTCATCGACCGCTCATTGCCGCGCCTGAAGGAGCTGGACCTGCAATTCGGCCCGCGCGCCACGACGATATTCGCCACCACCGAGGCGATCGAGCACGCGGTGCTGGCGGCCGATCTGGTGATCGGCGCGGTGCTGGTGCCGGGGGCGGCGGCGCCGAAGCTGGTTTCCCGCGACATGATCCGGCGCATGCGGCCCGGCTCGGTGCTGGTGGACATCGCCATCGACCAGGGCGGCTGCTTCGAGACCAGCCGCCCGACCACGCATGCCAGGCCGACCTATATCGAAGACGGCGTGGTGCATTACTGCGTCACCAACATGCCGGGCGCGGTGGCGCGCACCTCCACCTTGGCGCTAACCAACGCCACGCTGCCGTTCGTGCAGGCGCTGGCCGACAAGGGCTGGCAACAGGCGCTGCACGACGATCGGCATCTGCGCCACGGGCTGAATGTCTGGGCCGGCCACATCACCCACGAGGCGGTGGCGCACGATCTGGGGCTGGAGGGATACATGGCGCCGGAGGCGGCGATTGCCGGCTAGGACACCGATGATGGAGAGACACATGACCGAGGCGCCAACCGCTGGGCCGGATCTGTTCGAGATCATCCGCACCACGCGTTCCATGCGGCGGCTGAAACCCGATCCGATCCCCGACGCGCTGATCGACCAGGTTCTGGAGGCCGGCGTTTGCGCGGCCAACGGCGGCAACGCGCAGTCCTGGCGTTTCCTGGTGATCCAGGACCCGTCGATCAAGGCGGCGGTGGCGGTTTGGTACAGGCGCGGTTGGCATGAGGTAACCGCCCCTCGCTATCGCGCCGCCGGTCCGCCATCCGGGGCTTCGCCGGAACGATTTGCCCGCATGTTGGCGGCGGCGGAACATCTGGCGGATCATCTGCACGAGGCCCCGGTTTGGATCGTGCCATGCCTGACGGGCGAAGTGACGCGGACTTCCGGCGCTTCGATCTATCCAGCGGTACAGAACATGTTGCTGGCGGCGCGCGCGCTGGGACTTGGGTGTACGCTGACCACGGTGCACCTGCGGTTCGAGAATGAAGCCGAAGCGGCCCTGGGATTGCCGGAGAACGTGCACTCCTACGCGCTGCTGCCGCTCGGCTATCCGAGCGGGCGGTTCGGTCCGGTCCGTCGCGCCACGTTGGCGGATGTGGTGTTCAGGGATCGGTGGGGAGAGGTGTGAAGTAGGGTGGGTCAGCGCAGCGTCACCCACCAACGCAAGTCTCCGCCGGCGCGGTCCCAGAGCAATTCGGCACGACGCCGGCGGGGATATGAGGCAACGGTTGGTGTTTGTGGCACGTTGCTTTGGCGGGTGGTGGTTCGGTTACCCAGCCTACGGCTCGCTTCGGCTCTCTGCTGGGGGGTGAGGACAGGATAGGCAATGATTAAGTCTTATTCATCCTTCTTGCGTATCCAATGTCCAGGCAGGCATTGTGCCAATACTGCTCTTCGAATTTGCTAATCGTATTTGGTAACTTTCGCTCGACCGAATCAACAAGATTGCTCAATTTTGTCCCGTAATCCTGGCACATAGTTGGGTCGAATTTGAAGGATTGCACAAATGAATAGGAGGATGGAAAGGAGAGGGGAGCGAAATTCGCAGTTTGCTCCAAATGACACCCAAGAATAATGAACCCGCTGTTTATAACCTGCTCGGACGCATCGACCAAATCCGCGTCTACAACCGCGCCATACTTGCTTAGCCAAGATTGGATTCTACTGGAAAACGCCAGCAAGCTATCGCTTATAAATTTCGGATATGGTGTGACTTCCGGAAAACTCCCAGGTGATCTTGCCGAAATATCAAGATGCGGCATCTGGTCGGGGAATTTTACTGTTAAAAATTCTTTCCAGGTTTCGATTTTGTTATCTGGCTTCCTGGCAACTGCACTTCGGTACATTGGAAACAGTAAGCCGTATATATGGCCTCTTAGCAAAGCCACAAGCTGCGCAGCAGCAACTCGATTACGCTCCATCTTTATTTTTTGGGCTTCACGCTCAAGAACCTGATCATATAACCAGATTAAGACGAGGGCTGAGCACAAGCCTGCACCAAAGTTTTGCAGGAAGGATTGCCACCAAGCGTGGGCAGGATCAGTCAATATATATGAAACCAACAACGCCAACAAAGCTGCCACTAAGATCAATATTTGTGCTAATTTTTTCACTTCTTTATGCCCATATTCCGGAAGAAAGCCCGCACAATACCCCTTGGTATTGCACCACTCTCGTTGGTGGTGCGCGATGGTGCA
>PKWQ01000259.1 GCA_003133265.1 Acetobacteraceae bacterium | reverse complement strand
GTTCTGCGCATCGGTGAGCAGATGATGGAAGCCATCCTGACGCACGAAGAGGTGCCGCCCCATATCGCCATGGAACGCTGCCGCGATGCGCTTGACATGGTCGGCATTGCTGCGCCCGAAAGCCGGATGCGAAGCTATCCACACGAATTCTCGGGCGGCATGCGCCANNCCGACGAGCCGACCACCGCGCTTGACGTGACGATCCAGGGGCAGATTCTGTATCGAATGCAGGAGATCTGCAAAACCCACAACACCGCCCTGATCTGGATTACCCACGATCTGGGCGTGGTAGCCGAACTGGCAGACCGCGTGGCCGTCATGTACGCCGGGCGCATCGTCGAAACCGGCCCGGTGAGGCAGATTCTGGAAGCGCCGCGTCATCCGTACACGCAGGGCCTGCTCCAGTCCATGCCGCGCATGACCCGGCCCGGCGAGCGCCTGCAACAAATCAACGGCATGGCGCCCAGCCTGTCGAGTCGGCCGTCGGGCTGCGCCTTTCGGTCGCGCTGTCCCAATGCCATCACGCGCTGTGCCGAACAGGCGCCTGATGTGACCACTGAGACGACCGCCGAAGGCGCGCGCAGCTTTCACTGCTACGTGCCGGTGGCTCGCGGCACGGTGCCAGCATGAATATCATCGACCCTGTGAACGCCGAGACGCCGGTAGTCGAGCTTAAAAACGTCTTCAAGCGTTTCGAACATCGTCCCGACCTGGCCCAGCGCATACTGGCGCTGGCCGGTCGCCCCATCGATCGCGGCACGGTGCATGCCGTCAATGGCGTAAGCCTGTCGATTCGCCGCGGCGAAGTCGTGGGGCTGGTGGGCGAATCGGGCTGCGGCAAATCGACACTAGGGCGCATCGTCGCCGGCTTGCATCGGCAGTCCGCCGGCGACCTGCTATACAAAGGCCGGTCCGTCGCCGAATTGGACGCCGCCGATCGCCTGGCCTTCGTCTTGGGCGTGCAACTGATCTTCCAGGATCCGCAGGCGTCGCTCAACCCGCGCCAGCGCCTGCGCCAGATACTCGGTGAACCCCTCGCCGTCCATAAGCTGACGCCGCCCGCACAGATTGCGGAGCGGGTCGATAGCGCGTTGGCCGCAGTGGGTCTGAGCCGCGAATACCGCGACCGCTATCCGCACGAGATCTCGGGCGGCCAGCGTCAGCGGATCGGTATCGCTCGCGCGCTGATGGTGACGCCATCGTTTCTGGTGTGCGACGAGCCGGTAGCGGCGCTGGACGTATCGATCCAGGCGCAGGTGATCAACCTGTTCATGGACCTGCGCGAGCAGCACGGCTTTACTTATCTGTTCATCAGCCACGACCTGAGCGTGGTGCGGCATATCTCCGACCGCGTGGCCATCATGTATCTGGGCCGGCTAGTGGAGATTTCCAGCGCCACGGAAATTTTCGCCAACGCAAATCACCCCTACACCCAGGCCCTGTTGGCGGAGATCCCCGAGGTGGGCCGGCGCGGTCATAAGTTCATCCCGATCAAGGGAGAGATCCCGTCGCCGCTCGATCCGCCCTCAGGTTGTACGTTTCACCCGCGCTGCCCGCACGCGCTGCCGCGCTGCCGCGAAGAAGTGCCGCCGCTGGAAGAGATCGCGCCAGGACACTGGTCGGCCTGTCATTTGAATCATGCGTGAGACTGGAGTTACCGCCATGCCAAACATAGATCGCATTGCCCAAGCACTGACCATCCCGGGCCGCAACGCCGTCGCATACGTCGACGATGCCGGAAACCCGGATCGTCCGCTTACGCTGCAAACTTATCGTCCCACCGGCTATACGCCGGACCGGCCCGTGGTCATCGTTCAGCACGGCGTGCTGCGCAATGGCGACGACTATCGCGACTTCTGGATTCCTGCGGCCGACAAGCACCAAGTGCTGATCGTGGCGCTGACGTTTTCCGACGCAGACTGGCCCGGCGTGGAAAGCTATAACAACGGCCGCGTCTTCGACGAATCGGGCCGAGTGCGACCCGCCGGGTCCTGGACTTACGCGATCGTCGAACGCGTGTTCGCGGATCTGCGCGCCGCCGGCATCACGACCCGCAAACGCGCGCATTTATTCGGCCACTCGGCGGGCGGCCAGTTTGTGCACCGACTGCTGAGCAGCCAGCCGCACGCCGCCATCGCTCATGCGGCCGCGGGCAATCCGGGCTGGTACACCCTGCCCACGCTGGACCTGCCCTACCCCGAAGGCCTGGACGGCGTGAGCCTGTCCGAGGACCATCTGCTACGGCTGCTGGCGTATCCGCTGCTGCTACTGGCCGGCGATCAGGATAACAACGCCAATGACCCCAACCTGCCGTCCGAACCCGCCGCCATGCGTCAGGGTTCGCACCGTTTTGCACGAGCGCACAACTATTTCGAAGCGGGCAGGCAGGAAGCCGCGCGCCGCGGCGCGCCGTTTGGCTGGACGCTACAGGTCTGTCCCGGCATCGGTCACGACGGCCGCGCCATGTCGGCCATCTGCGCCAGTTTATGGTTCGAGGGCCGGATGCCCGACGACGCGGAGATGGCGCGCCTGACCGGTGCGCAAGCGGCCTGAAACCTCCGGCGCCTGCATCGCGTAGTCGCGCCGCCCCTCTTTGTCCGTTGCCGGATACTCCAAGGAAATCCAATGCTCACCACCCCGACCTCCGCCCAACTCGCCGCAGGCATCCAGACCTGGATCCGATGCGAATCGCCCTCCAGCTCGCCGCAGGGCGTTGCCGCGATGGTCGGCATCGTCGAGCAGCACGCCAAGGTTGCCGGTCTCGTTGCGAGCGTCAGCTCGCTAGGCGACAAAACCGGCCCGCTGCTGCACATCAGCAATCGCGTCACGGGCGATGATCGCGCCGGCATCCTGATCCTGGCTCATCTCGACACCGTGCATCCCTTTGGCACCTTGCTGCAAAACGAATGCCGTATCGAGGGCGACAGGCTGTATGGTCCCGGCTCCTACGACATGAAGGGCGGCATCTACCTGGCGCTGACCGCGCTCGGCCAGTTGGCGGCGCCCGGCGCCACCGCCTTGCCCGTAGATTTTCTGCTCGTGCCGGACGAAGAGACGGGTAGCCACCAGTCGCGCGAATCGATCGAAAAATTCGCCCGCAAGGCCCGCTACGCGCTGGTCTGCGAACCCGCGCGCGCCAACGGCGGTAAATGCGTCACCGCCCGTAAAGGCACGGGCATGCTGCGCCTGAAGGTCCACGGCAGTCCTGCCCACGCGGGCGTGCAACACGAAAAGGGTCGCAGCGCGATCCGCGAGATGGCCCACCAGGTGCTGACGCTGGAAGCCATGACCGACTATGAACGCGGCGTTACCGTCAGTGTGGGCACGATTTCCGGCGGCACCGTCACCAATACCGTGCCGTCGCTGTGTCAAGCCATGGTGGACTTCCGCGTGCCCGACATGCAGGCCGCGCAGGAGATCGTCGCCCGCATGC
>PKWQ01000332.1 GCA_003133265.1 Acetobacteraceae bacterium | reverse complement strand
TTGCGGTTGCCCGACAGGACCGAGACCGCGACCAGCTTGTTGTCCTCGATCGCGTCGGCGATCGCGTCTTCCAGCGGGCCGGAATTGCCGATGCAGGTGGTGCAGCCATAGCCGACGGTGTTGAAGCCGAGCGCATCCAGGTCCGGGGTCAGCCCGGCCCGGTCGAGATACTCGGTTACCACCTGCGAACCGGGCGCCAGCGAGGTCTTCACCCACGGCTTCACCGTCAGGCCCTTCGCCCGCGCCTTGCGCGCCACCAGCCCGGCGGCGATCAGGACGGAGGGGTTGGAGGTGTTGGTGCAGGAGGTGATGGCCGCGAGCACCACGTCGCCGTGGGTGATCTCGTAGTTCTTGCCCTCGACCTGGACCTTCAGGTCGGCCTGGTCCGCCGGCACGCCCAGGCTCTTGGTCAGCTCGGTGCGGAACGCCGAGGCGGCATCCTTCAGCAGCACCCGGTCCTGCGGCCGCTTCGGTCCGGCGATGGAGGGCTGCACGGTGGACATGTCCAGCTCCACCGTGTCGCTGAACACCGGGTCCGGGGTGGAGGTGTCACGCCACAGGCCCTGCGCCTTGGAGTAGGCTTCCACCAGCGCGATGCGGTGGGTGTCGCGGCCAGTCAGGCGCAGATAGTCCAGCGCCACCTTGTCGACCGGGAAGAAGCCGCAGGTCGCGCCGTATTCCGGGGCCATGTTGGCGATGGTCGCGCGGTCGGCCAGCGGCAGATTGTCGAGGCCGGCGCCGAAGAACTCGACGAACTTGCCGACGACGCCCTTGCGGCGGAGCATCTGGGTGACGGTCAGCACCAGATCGGTCGCGGTCGCGCCTTCCGGCATGCGGCCGGTCAGACGGAAGCCGATCACGTCCGGGATCAGCATGGCGATCGGCTGGCCGAGCATGGCGGCCTCCGCCTCGATGCCGCCGACGCCCCAGCCGAGAATGCCGAGGCCGTTCACCATCGTGGTGTGGCTGTCGGTGCCGTACAGCGTGTCCGGGTAGGCGTAGGTGGTGCCGTCGAGATCGGCGGTCCAGACGCACTGGCCGAGATATTCGAGGTTCACCTGATGGCAGATGCCGGTGCCGGGCGGCACGACGCGGAAATTGTCGAACGCTTCCTGGCCCCAGCGCAGGAAGGTGTAGCGCTCGCCGTTGCGGGCGAACTCGATGTTCACGTTCTTGGTCAGACTGTCGGCGGTGCCGAACACATCGACCATGACGGAGTGGTCGATTACCAGATCGACCGGGATCAGCGGGTTCACCTTCTGCGGGTTGCCGCCGAGCCGGGTGATCCCGTCACGCATCGCCGCGAGATCGACGACGGCGGGGACGCCGGTGAAGTCCTGCATCAGGATGCGCGACGGCTTGAACGGCACTTCCTTGGTGGAGCTGGCGTTGGCAAGCCATCCCGCGACCGCCTTGGCGTCGTCCACGGTGTAGGATTTGCCGTCCTCGAAGCGCAGCACGTTCTCCAGCAGGACCTTCAGGCTGACTGGCAGGCGGGACACGTCGCCGACGGTCTTCTCCGCTTCGGGGATGGAGAAATACGCATAGTCCCGACCTTCGACGCTCAAGGTGCGGCGCGTCTTGAGGCTGTCCTGCCCGACCGATTTCATTGACCATTCGTCCTCTTTTGGAAGACGCCTCTATGTTGTGCGGCGCGCGTCCCCGTGGTTAAGGGCGTCGTCGCGTGTGCGAGTTCCCGGCACGCGGGGCTTAGACCATACCGGCGGCCCCTGTCCATTAGGCGGGGTCGAAACGATCAGGTGGAGTGTCGCGGTGGCGGAGGCTTTGCTGCGGGCGGAGGGTTTGGCGGCGTTCCGGGGTGAACGGCTGGTCTTGCGCGACATCGATTTCTCGGTGCCGGCGGGCGGCGCGCTGCTGCTGGCCGGGCCGAACGGATCGGGCAAGTCCACCCTGCTGCGGCTGCTGGCGGGCCTGTTGCGCGCGGCGGCGGGGCGCATGCTGTGGAATGGGCGGGACGCGCTGGCCGATCTGGCGGAGCACGCCGGCCGCGTGGCCTATCTCGGCCATCAGGATGCGATCAAGCCGGGGCTGAGTGCCGCGGAAAATCTGGCGTTCTTCGCCCGTATCGGCGGTGGCGACGTCATGGCGGCGCTGGCCGGCCTCGGGCTGGCGGATCTGGCCGATTTGCCGGCACGGATGCTCTCGGCCGGGCAGAAACGGCGGCTGGCCCTGGCCCGGCTTGCACTCTCGCCGGCGACATTGTGGCTACTGGACGAGCCGACGCTGGGGCTGGATGCCGGATCGGTGGAGATGCTGGGCGAGATGCTGGCCGCGCATCGCGGACGCGGCGGGATCGTGGTGGCGGCGACGCATCTGCCGCTGCCGCTGCCGGGTGCGACCGAATTGCGGCTGAAGCGGGCCGTGGTGGTGGTGCAATGAAAATGTTCCGGGCGCTACTGGCGCGCGAGCTGCGCCTGTCGGTGCGGCATGGCAGCGATAGCCTGGCGGCATTGCTGTTCTTCGTGCTGGCGGCCTCGCTGTTCCCGCTGGCGATTGGCCCGGCGCCGGAAACGCTGGGGCGGATCGCGCCCGGCATTGTCTGGGTCTGCGCGCTGCTGGCCGCGCTGCTGCCGCTGGATCGGCTGTTCGGCGCCGACCTCGACGACGGATCGCTGGACCAGATCCTGCTCAGCGGCTTGCCGGCGGCGGGGATCGCGGCGGCCAAGGCCTGCGCGCACTGGGTGGTCACCGGCCTGCCGCTGCTGCTGGCCGCCGCACCGCTGGCGGTGATGCTGCGCATGCCGAGCGAGGCGATTCCGGTGCTGTTGCTGGCCCTGGTGCCGGGGACGCTGCTGCTGTCGCTGCTGGGCACCGCCGGGGCGGCGATCGTGCTGGGCGCGCGGCGCGGCGGGGTGCTGCTGCCGCTGCTGGTGCTGCCGTTGACCACGCCGGTGCTGATCTTCGGCGTGGCGGCGGCCGACGCCGCTTCGGCCGGGCTGAGCGCGCGGACGCATCTGCTGCTGCTGACGGCGATCCTGGCCGGCGCGGTGCCGCTATGCCCGCTGGCGGCGGGGGCGGCGTTGCGCGGCGCGGCCGAGTAGGCTTACCGGGCGGCCATTTCGGCGCGCAGCCCGTCGCGCAGCCGGCCCATCGCGCGCTCCATCCGCTCCGCCGATTGAGCGTAGCAGACCCGCAGAAATCCCTCGCCGGCGGCACCGAAGGCGACGCCGGGCGCGACCGCGACGCCGTGCTCGCTGACCAGCCGCTTGGCGAGCGAGAGCGAGTCCCGCAGACCCTCGACGCCGAGGAAGGCATAGAACGCGCCCACCGGGGCGGCGTAACGCACGCCGTTCAGGCCCGACAGCGCGGCGCCGGCCATTTCCCGCCCGCGCGCGCAATGCGCCCGGAATGCCGCCACCGTCGCGGTATCGCCGATCGCGGCGATCCCGGCCTGCTGGATGAACGGGGCGACGCCGGAATGCGTCACCTCCACGATCTCGGTCACCGCGTCGCGCGCGCCCTCGGGCAGCACCATCCAGCCGAGCCGCCAGCCGGTCATCACCCAGGCCTTGGAGAAGCTGTTGACGACGATGACCCGGTCGTCCGGCGTGGCCACATCCAGCACCGAGGGCGCGGCCGGCGTGTCGTCATAGATCAGCCGGGAATAGACCTCGTCGGAGATCAGCCACACCCCGTGCCGGCGGCAGATCGCCAGGATCGCCTGCAACTCGGCCAATGTCGCGGTCCAGCCAGTGGGGTTGTTGGGGGAGTTCAGGACAAAGGCCCGGGCCCCGGCAAGCATCGTGTCCAGCCGGTCGAGGTCCAGGCGGAACCGCCCGTCTTCCAGCGCGATCAGGTCGATCGTCTCGACCGTCGCCCCGCGCGACAGGGCGGCATTGGCGATGTTCGGCCACTCGGGTTCGTGCAGCACCACACGCTGGCCGGCGCGCACCACGGCGGTCAGCGCGATGTTCATCGCCGCCATGCCCGAGGCGGTGACCTGGATGCGGGTTTCGCTGACCGGCCGGGCGTGCAGCCCGGTCAGATACGCGGCGAGCGCCGCGCGCAGCGCCGGCAGGCCGCGAACATCGGGATATTTCGTCGCCCCCGCATCCAGCGCCGCGACGGCGGCGTCGCGGGCCACGCGCGGGCTCGGCTGATCGGATTCGCCGAAACAGAGAAAATCGACATCGGGCGTCGCGAAAGCCAGGCGGGCGACCTCGATGATACGGGAGCCGGGGATATGAAGCAGGTCCATGCCAGGGTCTTAGTCTATCCCGGCGGCGGTTTCGAGGGTCATGCGCCCGTCGCCGACGCGATGCGATCCCCCGATCAGGCGGCCGACAGCGCCGGCTCGGCATGGATCGCTGGGGCCGGCGCGCTGGCGGTGGTCGCGGGCTCCCGGATCATATAGCCACGGCCCCATACCGTGCAGATCAGGTTTTCCGCTCCCGACAGGGCGAGTTTCTTGCGGAGCTTGCAGATGAACACGTCGATGATCTTCATCTCCGGCTCGTCCATGCCGCCATAGAGGTGGTTCAGGAACGCCTCCTTGGTCAGTACCATGCCCTTGCGCAGGACCAGCAGTTCCAGGATCGCGTATTCCTTGCCGGTCAGATGCACCTCCTGCCGGTCTACCGTTACCTCGCGGCTGTCCAGGTTGAGCTCCAGGCTGCCGACCCGGAGCATGGACTGGCTGAAGCCCTTGCTGCGGCGGACGACCGCCTGCATGCGGGCCAGAAGCTCGGCCTTGTCGAACGGCTTGGTGATGAAGTCGTCGGCACCCATGCCGAGGCCCTTCACTTTCGCCTGTGGCCGGGACAGGCCGGAGAGGATCAGCACGGGGGTCTCGATCCGCGCCAGGCGCATGCGCCGGACGACTTCGTAGCCTTCCATGTCCGGCAGCATCAGGTCCAGTACCATGATGTCGTAGTCATAGTGGCGGACCAGTTCCAGGGCCTCCTCGCCGGTGTCGGCCAGGTCGACCACGGCGCCGCCGGTCTTCAGCATAAGGGAGATGCCACGGGCGGCGGTGAGATCGTCTTCCACGAGTAAGACACGCATAGGTTGCCTCCTCCTCTTCCGATGACGCTGAAATACCACCTATGGATGTATTTGACCACGGAATTTTCACCATTGGCGTGTATTTTTATTAGGAACAAATATCGCCGTATGATGAGCGATGCGGAACAAAACAAGAAATGTCACGAAACGAGGAGATTCTTCGACCATGAGACACGCAAGCGTGGCAAAACGGGCCGCTGCCAGCCGCGCGGCGATCGAGCGGCTTCCCGGGTTCCGGTTGGAAGGGCGTGTCGCGGGTCTGTCCGGCCTCGCCATCGAGGTTGCCGGGGTCGCCGCGCACCTGACTGTGGGGGACCGGCTGATGCTCCGTCCCCGCGATGGGCAGGAGGTGACGGCCGAAATCGTCGGCTTTCGTGGCGGGGTGGCGCAGGCAATGCCGTTCGGGCCGCTCGACGGGCTCGGGCCGGGCAGCGCGGCGCGCGCGGCGGTGCGCCGCGCCGCGTCGGGTTTCG
>PKWQ01000232.1:4510-9415 GCA_003133265.1 Acetobacteraceae bacterium | reverse complement strand
CTCGCTGGACGGGTTGGCGTCGGGCTCCGCCGCGCCCTCCAGCGTCATGGCCACCAGCCCCCCGGCGGAGACGGTCTCGGCGCTGGCGCCGGACGGGGTGATGACCATGCCATCCGGCGTGCGCGCGCTGACATTGCCGGTGCTGGCGACGTTCAGGCCCAGACGCGCCAGTTCGCGATAGACGAAGGCGACCTGCTCGCGCGTCTCGGAGCCGTTCATCGTCGTCATCAGGACAGGAACACGCCCTTGCCGGTGGTCTGGGTGTCGAACAGCTTGTAGGCCTGTTCCGCCTGATCCAGCGTCCAGCGATGGGTGAACAGCGCATCGACGTCGATGCCCCGATCGGCGACGAAGCGGGCGCATTCTTCCTGGATCACGGTGGAGAAGGTCCAGGAGCCGATGACGCGCAACTGCCGGCGCAGCAGGTCGGGGCTGACATCGATGGTCACGTCGCCGCCCTCGCCGACGAAGCACATCGTGCCCCACACTTTCGTGCTGCGGATCGCGGCGATGCGGGCGGAGGACGCCGACGAGGTATCCAGCGTCAAATCGGCGAAATGCCCGTGCGTCAGGTCGCGGATCGCGGCGATCGCATCGCTCTCGGCCGGGTTCACCACCGCGTCGGCACCGAATTCCCTGGCGCGCGCCAGCCGCTCCGCCGAGACATCGAGCGCGATCACCCGCGCGCCCATCGCCACCGCCAACTGGGTGGCGGACAAGCCGACCGGGCCCTGGCCGAAGATGGCGATGGTGTCGTTGCCGGTGATGTTCATCCGCCGCAGCGCGCCATAGGCGGTGCCGGTGCCGCAGGAGATCGCCGCCCCGGTGGCGAAGGAAAGGCTGTCGGGCAGATGCACCAGCGTGTTGGCCGGCACCTTGATGTAGGTGGCATGGCCGCCATGGTCGTTGACGCCGTAGACCTTGATCGGCACCTCCTGGCAGAGCTGCTGCCAGCCGCTGCGGCAATGCCCGCAGGTGGTGCAGCCTTTGTAGTGATGCACCATCACCCGTCCGCCCATCGGCGCCAGACGCGGATTGACCGCGCTGCCGGCGGCGAGCACCACGCCGCACGGCTCGTGCCCGGCGATGATCGGATCGGCGCTCATCGGGAAGCCCAGATTGGCCGCGCCGCCCTTCGGCGCGCGGTAGAATTTCAGGTCGCTGCCGCACATGCCGGAGGCCTTCATCTCCAGCACCACCTCGTCCGGCCCCGGCGTGGGGTCGGGGAAATTCAACGTCTCGACCTCTCGTCCGCCGGTGAACACGACACCACGCATGTGCGTTGCTCCTGTGTTTTTTATGGGCGCGCGGTCAGCGCGGGATTTCCGGGGTGGGCGCCAGCAGCGGGAAGGCGCTGTGGACGTGCGGCGCGGTGACCGACGGCGCGCCGACATGCAGGTGGGAGCGGTTGAGGTCCGCGAGCCGGTTCACCCCGAGCAGAGCGAGCGCGATCGCCACCTCCGTCTCCAGCAGTTCCAGCATGGCCACCACGCCGGCCGCGCCGTCGGCGGCCAGGGCGTAGCAATATAGCCGGCCGATGGCGACGGCATCGGCGCCGAGCGCGATCGCCTTCACCACGTCGGTGCCGCGATTGATGCCGCCATCCATCACCACCGACGCCCGGCCGCCGACCGCCTCCACTACCTCCACCAGCACGTCCAGCGAGCCGCGCCCGTGATCAAGCTGGCGGCCGCCATGGTTGGAGACATAGATCGTGTCGACGCCGTGCTGCACCGCGAGTGCCGCGTCCTCGGCCGTGCCGATGCCCTTCAGCATCAGCGGGATGCTCCATTTGTCCTTGAAGCGCTTGATGTTGTCCCAGCTCAAGGCGGCCTGGAATTCCACCCCGGTGGCGGCGGCGCGCCAGGGCTTGACGAAGCGCTTGGCGATGTCGCGCTCGCGCCGGCTGTAGCTGGCGGTGTCCACGGTGAAGCAGAACTGCTCGTAGCCGGCATCGATGGCGCGCCGGACGATGTCGTTCACCCATGCGTCGTCGCCGCGGACATAGAGCTGGAATATCTTCCGCCCGGCCGCCGCCGCCGCCGACTCCTCAAGGCCCGGATGGGTCACGGAACTGACGATGATCGGCACGCCGAACGCGCTCGCCGCGCGGCCGGCTTCCGCCGCGCCCCCGGGGTGGAAAGATTCGAGCGAGCCAACCGGTGCCAGCATCACCGGCAGGCGCGAGGTCTTGCCGAAGAAGGTGCCGCGCGTATCGACGGCGGATACGTCGCGCAGCACGCGCGGGCGCAGCGCGACGGTGTCGAGCGCCAGACGGTTGCGGCGCATCGTCGTTTCGGTCTCGGTGGCGCCGATCAGGTAGTCCCAGATGTTTGCCGGCAGCTTCCGCTTCGCGGCGGTGACGAACTCGTGCAGCGTCTGAAAGTCGCCGGTGGGTTCGGTCAAATGCGGTGCGTCGGCCATGGGAAATTCCTCCGTCGGGATTTCCGCCATCTGGCCCGTCTCTCGCGCTTATCGCAAGGGGGGCGGTTCAGGCCGGCTGTGGCGCGGCGGTGGTGCTCAGCTTGTCGGCCGGGTTTCCGGCATCGCGATCCAGACCAGCAGCACGGCGGCGGCGCCGGCGGCGGTCAGCGCCAGGAACGCCGTGCGCAACCCGGCGGCATCGGCGATGAAGCCGGCCGGCAGCTGGCCGAGCAGCCCGGCGATGGTGCCGACGCTCAGCGCGAGGCCGACGTCGGCCTGAAGCCAGCCCTGCTCGGTCAGCCAGACGGACACGAACGGCCCGAAGCCCGTCTGCACTGCGCCGATCAGGAAGTTCAGCCCACTGAGGGCATTTCGGCTGCGCGCGGATGCCATGGTGCTGCTTGGACGCCACTCTTGCTGGATGCGGTCGTGGTCCGCATCCTAGGCCGGGATGAGGCAGAGCGGCACCGGCCGGCGTTCAATCGGCTGGCGCTCAATCCGCGGCCTGGGCAAGCTCCAGCCGCTTCTTGTCGATCAGCTCCTCATAGAGGTTCACATAGTCCTCGGCCATCCGGCGCGCTGTCCAGCGTTTGTCGAACTGGGCGCGAACCTTGGCGCGGTCGAGTTCCGGCAGGCGGCCAATGGCGGCGACCGCCTCGTCGATGGTGTTGACGATGAAGCCGGTTACGCCGTCGTCGATCACTTCCGGCACCGAGCCGCAGTTGAAGGCGATGACCGGCGTGCCGCAGGCCATGCTCTCGATCATCACCAGGCCGAACGGCTCCGGCCAGTCGATCGGGAACAGCAGCGCCGTCGCGCCGGACAGGAACGCCGGTTTCTGGGCGTCGTTGATCTCGCCGATGAACTCGACATGGCCCTGGGCCAGCAGCGGCTTGATCCTGTTCTCGTAGTAATCCCGGTCGGCGTTGTCGACCTTCGCCGCGATCTTCAGCTTGCCGCCCACCGCGGCGGCGATCTTGATGGCGCGCTCCAGCCCCTTTTCCGGCGAGATGCGGCCGAGGAAGGCGAAATAGGTCTGTTCCACCGGCTGCGGGGTCAGCAGGTTCCGCGGCATGCCGTGCGGGATGGTCCGCGCCCAGTTCAGGCTGGGGATCGGCTGGCGCTGGCTGTCGGAGATCGAGACGAACGGCGACTCGGGGAAGGTGGCGTAGGCCTCGGCGATTTCCTTGATATCCAGCCGCCCGTGCAGCGTGGTCAGGAACGGCACGTTCTGCCGGCTGAACAGCGACAGCGGGAAATAGTCGATATGGAGATGCAGGATGTCGAACTCGTTTCTGCGGCTGTAGATCTGTTCGATCATGCGGTAATAGATCGCCACCCAGTCCACCACGGTCGGGTCCAGCCGCAGCGCCTCGGCGCGCATCGGCGCCAGCGTGGCGGAGGTGATGGAATCGCCGCTGGCGAACAGGGTCACGTCGTGACCCATGGCGACCAGTTCCTCGGTGAGCGAATACACCACCCGCTCCGTGCCGCCGTACAGCTTGGGGGGGACTGCTTCAAACAAGGGGGAAACTTGGGCAATACGCATGGCTGCATGCCACCTTTCTGCTTATGTAGGTAAGTATTCAACGCAGATCTATTTTGGTTTGACTTAGAGGCCGATGTGCGTTTATCATTGTGTGCGTATAGTTTGGGAATGTGGCGAAAAATCGGCGCGTGGCGGGCGCCGTCACGATCTTATTCCTGCCATGCTGTCCTGCCATGTTGTCGCCATCCGGCGATCGTAAGGCACCGGTCGTCATACCGAACCAACAGGAGTCTGCCCCATATGGGCGATCCCGACGCTTCCCTGCACTCGACCGCCACGCTCGCACGTCTGCGAAACCGCCCGCTTGGGTTCCTGTTCTCCTATATCCGCCAGCACCCGCTCGGCCACGCCATCGTGCTGATTTCCGTGCTGCTGGCGGTGCTCTGCTCGGTTTCGACCCAGTACGGATTGAAGAACCTGATCGACAGCATCGCCGCCGGCCCGCAGGCGGGGCGCAATGTGTGGGGCGCCTTCGCCATTCTGTGCGCGTTGATCGCGGCGGATAACCTGCTCTGGCGCGTCGGCGGGTTCACCGCCGCGCGGGTGTTCGTCGCCGTCACCGGCGATGTGCGCCGCGACCTGTTCGCCTATCTGTCCGGCCATTCGCCCAGTTATTTCGCCGAGCGTCTGCCCGGTGGGCTGGCCAGCCGCATCACCGCCACCGCGAACGCGGCCTTCACGGTGGAGAACACCGGATCGTGGAACGTGCTGCCGCCCTGCATCGCGGTGCTGTGCTCCATCCTGTTCATCGGCTCGGTGAACCCCGGGATGGCGGCGATGCTGGTCGTGATGGCGGCGGCGCTGGGTGCGATGATCTATTATTTCGCCCGCGCCGGGACCCCCTTGCATCGTGATTTCGCCACCAAGGCCGCCGCCGTGGATGGCGAGCTGGTGGACGTGATCGGCAATATCGGCGTGGTGCGGGCCTTCGG
>PKWQ01000232.1:0-4478 GCA_003133265.1 Acetobacteraceae bacterium | reverse complement strand
GGCGTGGTCGGCTGGAGCATCCTGCTGTGGCAGGCCGGCGAGGCATCGGTCGGCGATGTCGTGCTGCTGACCTCGCTCGCGCTCACCATCCTGCACGGCACGCGCGATCTGGCGGTGGCGCTGGTCGACCTGACCCAGTACATCGCCCGCCTGGAAGAGGCCATCTCCGCCTTGCTGCCCCCGCATGAGCTGCCTGACGCCCCTGACGCGGCCATGCTGGTCCCCGGCCCCGGCGAGGTGCGGTTCGAGCATGTCAGCTTTGCCTATCCCGGCCGCGTTCCCGTGCTGAACGACTTCGACCTGACCATCACGCCGGGCCAGAAGGTCGGGCTGGTCGGTTTCTCCGGCGCCGGCAAGTCGACCGTGCTGGCGCTGTTGCAGCGTTTCTACGACGTGCAGCAAGGCTGTATCCGGATCGACGGCCAGGACATCTCGCGCGTGACGCAGGACAGCCTGCGACAGGTCATGGCCATCGTGCCGCAGGACATCTCTTTGTTTCATCGCTCGGTGCTGGAGAACATCCGCTACGCCCGGCCCGAGGCGAACGAGGCCGACGTGCTGGCCGCGGCCGAAATGGCGCGTTGCCGGGAGTTCTGCGAGGCGTTGCCCGAAGGCTTCGCCACCATGGTCGGTGATCGCGGCGTGAAGCTCTCGGGCGGGCAGCGTCAGCGTCTGGCGATCGCGCGCGCGCTGCTGAAGGACGCGCCGATCCTGCTGCTGGACGAGGCCACCAGCGCGCTCGACACCGAGTCCGAGCGTGCCATCCAGGCCGCGCTCGAACTGCTGATGCGCGGACGCACGGTGATCGCCATCGCCCACCGGCTCTCCACGCTCAGCCATTTCGACCGCATCATCGTCATGGATCGCGGGCGCATCGTCGATGACGGCGCGCCCGACGAACTGGCCCATCGGCCGGGCCCGTACCGCGACCTGTTGTTGAAACAACAGATGGATGGGGTTGCGGAAGCGGCTTGAACCTGTTCCTTCTTCGTCCGAACGGGTGTCAGGGAGGGTGACGTGTCGCGGCTGGTCGTGGTTTCCAATCGCGTCGCCCCGATCCAGGAAGGCCAGCCCACCACCGGCGGGCTCGCCGCCGGGGTTCTGGACGCGCTGAAGAAGAAGGGCGGGGTGTGGTTCGGCTGGAGCGGCGATATCGCCGCCACCTCCTCCAACAAGCCCACGGCGCGCCAGAAGGTCGGGCCGATCACGCTCTATACCGTCGACCTCTCGCGCCGCGACTACGACGAGTTCTATCGCGGCTTCGCCAACGACACGCTCTGGCCGGCGCTGCATTATCAGATCGGGCTCGGCCGGTTCGACTGGAACGAGTTCGCCGGCTATCGCCGGGTGAACGAGTTGTTCGCCCGCGCGCTGGCGCCGGTGATCGAGCCGGACGATATCGTTTGGGCGCATGACTACCACCTGCTGTGCCTGGCCGAATCGTTGCGCGAGCTCGGCGTGCATAACCGGATCGGCATCTTCCTGCACACGCCGTTTCCCGCCCCGCCGGTGTTCATGACCGTGCCGGCGCACGCCGAGCTGATCAAGGCGATGTGCCAGTACGATCTGGTGGGGTTCCAGACCGAGACCGACCGCGCCGGCTTCGCCGACTACGTGGTGCGTCATTGCGATGGCGAGCTGATCGGCCACCCGCGGGACGGGCTGACGCTGCGGGCCTACGGCCGGGTGATCAAGACCGGCGTGTATCCGATCGGCGTGCATGTGGACGAGGTGCGCGGCCAGGCGAAGGCGCAGGCCAACCGCCGCCACGCCGACCGGCTGATGGCCAGCCTGCGGCACCGGCAGTTGATCATGAGCGTCGACCGGCTCGACTACTCCAAGGGGCTCAAGCAGCGTTTCGGCGCCTTCGAGCGCTTCCTGGAGGATTGCCCGGCGGCGCGCGGCGGCGTGACGTTCCTGCAGATCGCGCCGCCCTCGCGCTCCGATATCCAGACCTACCGCGAGATCCGTCACGAACTGGAGGGCGAGGCCGGGCGGATCAACGGCCGTTTCGCCGAGATCGACTGGATGCCGCTGCGTTATCTGAACCGCAGCTTTCCCCGTTCGGCGCTGATGCCGCTGTATGCGGTGGCGGATGTCGGGCTGGTGACGCCGCTGCGCGACGGGATGAATCTGGTGGCGAAGGAATATGTCGCGGCACAGGACCCGGCGGACCCTGGCGTGCTGGTGCTGTCGCAGTTCGCCGGCGCGGCGTTCGAGCTGGACGCGGCGCTGATCATCAATCCCTACGACATGGTGGGCGTGGCGATGGCGCTGGATCGCGGCCTGTCGATGCGGCTGGAAGAACGTCAGGAACGCCATGCCTCGATGATGCAGGTGATGCGCCGCAACAGTCTGGATGCGTGGCGGGACCGCTTCACCGCCGATCTGACGGGCTAGCGGCGCCGCCGGATGCGCCGGCGGTTCCCGCGCAATGGCCATCTTGGCCGCGTCCCGCGCCCGGTCCAGAATGGCCGGGACGAGAAACGCAGGCAGGGAAGGATACGCACATGACCGAACGGATCGCCGTCGTGACGGGCGCGGGCAGCGGGGTGGGCCGGGCGGCCGCGCTCGCTTTGTTGAACGATGGCTATGCGGTCGCGCTCGCCGGCCGCCGCAAGGAGCCGCTGGCGGAAACCGCCGCGCTGGCCAAGGCCGGCCGCTCGCTGGTGGTGCCGACCGACGTGACCAGCCCGGACGCGGTGGCGGCGCTGTTCGCGACGGTGAAGGAAAAATTCGGCCGGCTGGACGTGCTGTTCAACAATGCCGGCGGCAACATGCCCAGCACGAACTTCGGCGACGTCACATACGATCAGTGGAGGTTCGTCGTCGAGGTGAACCTGAACGGCATGTTCCTGTGCGCCAACGCGGCGTTCCGGCTGATGCGCGACCAGGCGCCGCAGGGGGGGCGGATCATCAACAACGGCTCGATCTCCGCCCACGCGCCGCGTCCGGGCTCGGTCGCCTATACCTCGACCAAGCACGCGATAACGGGACTGACCAAATCGATCTCGCTGGACGGGCGGAAGTTCGACATCCAGTGCGGCCAGATCGACATCGGCAACGCCGCCACGCCGATGACCGCGCGCATGGCCAACGGGGTGCCGCAGGCCAATGGCGAGATCGTGGTGGAGCCGCGCATGGACGCGGCGAATGTCGGGCGCTCGGTGCTGCTGATGGCCAACATGCTGCCGGACGCGAACGTGCAGTTCCTGATGGTGGCGGCGCACAAGATGCCGTTCATCGGCCGGGGATAGGACGCGCGGTCAGCCCGCGGCCAGCGCGGCGGTCACGATCCCGGCGGCGCGGCGGCCATCCAGCCACGCGCCGCCCACCGTGCCGGCGAGACCGTCCTCGCGGCATGCCTCGCCGGCGAAGATCAGCCGCCCGTCGGCGAGCGGCTGGCCCAGGCGGCCGCGCGCCTCGGCATGGCCGGGCAGCGCATAGGCATAGGCGCCGCGAAAGAGCGCATCCGCGCCCCATTGCGTCACCACCGCGTCGGTCCCGGGAAACAGCGTCAGCGCGCGCGCTCCGAAAATCTCCCGCAGGCCGTTGCGCATATAGTCGACGCAGGCCGCATCGCCGTGGCGTTGCAGTTCCCAGGCCATCGAGCCGCCGATCCAGGCCATGGCGTAGGCGCGCCCGAGCGGCCAGAACTGGAACACCATCGCCGGGTCGCCGGATGTTCGCTGGGGACGGTCGACCGAGCAGTAGTCCGGCAGATCCAGCCGGTCCGGCCCGGCGGCGGGCCAGCGCCACCTTGATGGACAGCCCCATCGGCAGCCCGCGCAGGCTGTCCTGCACGGCGGCGGGCAGCGGCGGATCGAAGCCGATCCCGCCGCCCGCCAGCACGCCGGTGGAGACGGTGACAATCGCGGCGCGCGCGGCCAGGGTGCCGCGATCGGTCTCCACCACGACACCATTCCCGCCCCAGCGCACCCGCCGCGCCGGCGTTGCCAGCCGCGCATTCACGCCCTTGGCCAGCCGTCGCTCGACGAACGCGCCGAGCCCGCCGGCCAGCATGCGGTTGCCGCCGGTCAGCACGTTGCGCCGCCAGTCGCGCAGCGAGTAGCGGTCCGCGTCGGCAACGCAGATGACCGGACCTTCCCACATTTCCACCGACAGCGCCCACGGATCGTGCGGGATGGTCTTCGCCACGTCCGCCAGCGCGCCGTCCGGCATGCCCGGGCGCAACAGCGCCTCCGCCGCCCGGGCGAAACGCGGCCAGGCATTGGCGTAGTCGGCAAGCTCGGCCTCGTTGGCCCAGCGCTCGCCGAGGAAGGTCCGCTCGTTGCGCAGCGCGTCGGTGTCGATCAGCGTTTCGCCGGCTTTGCGCGCGATCGGGGTCAGCGGATTGGTCTTTGCCGCGTGCAGCCATTGCGCGCCGTGGTCGAAGGCGACGCCGCCGAGTGCCGGCTCGCGCGCGGTATAAGCGCGCCCGCCGATCCGCCCGGATGACTCGATCACCAGCGCGGACC
>PKWQ01000041.1 GCA_003133265.1 Acetobacteraceae bacterium | reverse complement strand
CGTAGAGGTTGTGGATACGCATCGGTCGATCCCTCCTGGCATTGTTTGCGGCAAGTGTGCCGGGGGATGCGGAGCGGCGCCAGGGGGTGGCCCGTGCGGACCAATCGGATGCCGGACATCCGCCTGCCGAGTGGTTATTTCGGCAGGACGTGCGGTGAGGNNGCGGCGGGTCACCAGCATCGTGAACCGCGACGGTCCCGGCACCGGCTTGCCATCGACCGTGCGGGTGAACAGGTAGAAGCCGGTGAGGACCACGGCGTTGTCGTCCAGCACGATGGTATGTGTCTCGCCGATATCGTTCCGATTGCCGCTGCCCTTGACGGCCGAAAAATAGGTTCGGATCGCATCGGTTCCGATAGAGATGACCGGGCTGACAGTACCCAGCAAAATGGCGTCGGGCCAGTAATTGCCAACGATCGCCTCTGGGTCGTTTGAGGTGTAAGCCGCCGACCATTGGGCGATCGCGCTATGCGCATCTTCCGCTGGCCCGGCAAGGGCCGCCGTTGATGCAAAGGCGAGCATGCCGAGGATGCTGGCGCGCATGAAGCAACGTCGTATGAACGCACTCATTGTTTGCCCCCGTTGCCGCTCGTGCCTCATCCGGACCACAAGGCTTACGAGATCGCAGCCCTTCCGCGTGGAAGGGCACATCTGTTTTTCGACCGCCCCCGATTTTTCGGCCAGCGATGGGCCGCTGGGGCGAGGTAAGTATGGCGCAAGAGTGCGGCGTCGCCCAATCACGTCAACGGCAGCAATATCTCATTGGGTGCCATCCGTCGGGTTTCCCCCGCTAAATCGGCGGATGCTTCTTGTGCTACCCAGCCACGCGTTCGTAGGCGGCGGCGACCCGTGAAGGATGGCCCCCGGTCCGGCAAAATTCAGAGAGAGAACTGCTGGGAGTGATCGCGCTAGGACCGATCTTCCTATTAAAGTGCCCCTGAACCCACCGATTCCATCTTAGCCCGACACTTCGCAATGTTATCGTATTCAAAGCGAATCACTATATAGGTGCTGTCAGATCCGAGAGAGTTTGCTGATAGTGCAATACTTTCGATTCCATTTTGTAGAGTGCTTTTTTCTTCCTTATCCCAAAACCTGCTGTAATGCCTCTCATTTTTATGGAGTGACATTGCCCAATATTTTGGGTCATTCCAAATCGAGCCGAAATTCAAAAAGTCATACGATTTCGAATTTCCATATTTATCCGATAATTGGCCTGTTATTTTCTTAAAAACGTCACGGACACGAGTTCCGTACGCATCATTGTTAAGCGTGAAACCATAGCCGAGAACAGCACAAACGCCATGTTCTGGTGTCGAAATGACCGAATATGATTCAATATCTGGATGAGAATTCTTAGGAGTTATAAAATAGGCAAATGGCGCAAGTTCTTTCAATACCATTAGTTTATCTGTTGGCGTCCCTTCTGCGATACCAAATGGCTGCGCAAACCCGATGTGATTTGCGAGGGAGACAAACAGGAAGCTGAACATCGCCGTTCGGCTGGCACGTAGACACCGATTATACACTTTCTGGCCATTATCGGCCTTTGTGCGTCGTTGATGGGGCCGGGTGATTCGGGCTTGGGGCATCTTTGCAACTGGTTCCAAAAGCGATGACTACATCGAATCGGTGAGACGATTACCGCTGGGGTGCACTCTACGATGTCAGACGCTTGATACGAGAGACAGCGGCAGGATTGTGCTCTAACGCGTCTATGAACGCAGCGATGTTGTTTTGCACGGATCGATTAATCGACTCTCGCTGGCGGATCGCCCCGACAAAGGCGAAATCCATCGGTGTTGTGCCTTGAGCGGAGATCAACTGAGAAAAAATTACGGCTCCTGTTGCCCGGTCGACAATCGTATAACTGGCATCGGTATCGGTCGGGAAAGTGATTCCCGCCCCGGGCGCATCAAATTTCAATATCTTGACTTCTAGGTTTACGTGGCGGTGGCTGTCATCGTCAAAAATTGCGGCGCGTGCCAGCGCCTCCTGAGTCGCTTCCTTCCAGACATTCGTCACGGTGGCTACTTCTGGGGGGAGATTGCCCGTTCTTTCGTTTGGAGCGCCGGTCGTCACCGTAATTCCTCGTAGGTCAGCATCAAGCGAAACCGGACTAGCCTGTACATTTTGTACAGAGAAATTCAGCGGCTGCGGCGGGTTGCAAGCTGTCAAGAGACCCATGGTGAACAATGCAAATACTCGGATGGGAAGTGCGGGGCGACCGACGGGCATATTTTTCCACCAAAATAAGTTCGATGTCGGACTGTCCATGCTATTTTGCCAGATTGCAACCCCGCGCGGTTAAGCAGAGATTATGGATGCGTATCTTCCGTTCTCCTGGCTGCTTCCTTGGGCGAGTAGCGTGCCGGGGGAAATGGGCAGACGCCAGGGGGCGGGGTTGCGGCTCTATCCGATCGGCGGATGCCTCTTCTGCCACCCAGCCGCGCGCTCATACGCGGCGGCCACGCGCAGTACCGTGGCGTCCTCGAAATAGCGGCCGACGAACTGCACCGACAGCGGCAGACCCAGCGGGGACAGGCCGGCCATCATCGCCAGCGCCGGATGACCGGTCACGTTGAACGGCGTGCGGGCCTGGCGCGGATAGGTGCGCGCGGTCTCCACCGCATCCTCGATGCGGCTGGATGGGTCCATCGAACTGGCGCAGATCAGCACGTCGACATCCCGGAAAACCTCCTCCACCGCCGCGATCATCTGCAGGCGGCGGCGTTGCGCGCCGACATAGTCCCCGGCCGGGATGAACGCGCCCGACATCAGACGGCGGCGGGCGAGCTGGCCGTAGTCGCCCGGGCGGCTGCGCAGCCACGGCGCATGGACCGACCATGCCTCGCTGCCCAGGATCACCCGGTTCACCGCCGCGAACTCGTTCAGCGAGGGCAAAGTGATGGTGGAGACCAGCGCGCCCTCGGCTTGCAGGATGCGCGCCGCGTCTTCCAGCGCGGCGGTGACCTCTGGCGTGGCGGGGATGTCGGTCTCGTGGAAATGGCGCACGAAGCCGATCCGCAGTTCGTTCACCCCGCGATCCAGCAGCCGGCCGAAATAGCGCGCGGAACTGGGCGCGCTGCCGGGGTCGGCGGGATCGTGGCCGGCGATGGCATCCAGCAGCAGGGCGTTGTCGGCGACCGAGCGGGTCATCGGGCCGACATGGTCCAACGTGTAGGACAGCGGAAACACGCCACGGCGCGACACCAGGCCGTAGGTCGGCTTCAGCCCGACGATGCCGTTGGCGCTGGCGGGGTTGCGGACCGAGCCGCCGGTGTCGGTGCCCAGCGCGAGGGGAAAGAAGCCAGCGGCGAGGCCCGCGCCGGCGCCGGAGGAGGAGCCGCCGGGATGATGGTCGGTGTTCCAGGGATTGCGCGCCGGGGGGAACGGCAGATCGAAGCTCGGGCCGCCGATGGCGAATTCATGCGTGGACAGCTTGCCCAGCACGATGGCGCCGGCTTGGCGCAGCTTGGCGACCACGACCGCATCGGCGCTGGCGATATTGTCGACCAGGATCTTGGAATGGCCGGTGGTCGGCAGGCCGGCGACGTCGATGATGTCCTTGATGCCGACCGGGACGCCGTGCAGCGGGCCACGGATGCGCCCGGCGGTAATCTCCGCCTCCGCCGCGCGGGCGGCGGCGCGGGCGGCCTCGGCGTCCAGGCGGATGAAGGCGTTGACCTTGGGGTCGAGCCGGGCGATGCGCGCCAGCAGCGCCTCGGTGAGTTCGACCGGAGACAGGCGCTTGGCGGCGAAGGCGCGCGACGCCTCGGTGGCGGTGAGCCAGTGCAGATCGCCACTCACAGCCCGACCCCCGGACGCATCGGCGGCCAGGGTTCGGCGGCGGGATCGGTCGGGTAGGCGATGCGGCCGGCATTGCCGAGCCCCTGTTCGGCGGCGGCGGCGACATCCTCGGGGAATTCGGCCAGCGCCTTCTCCAGGCCCGCCGCGCGGGCCAACACGGCGACAAGCTGGGCTGCGACAAGCTGTGCATCGACCATAGGTTGCTCCGTCTCGGTTGGTGAATTGCGCGCTTGGGCGAGCGTAGATGCCGCGTCACGGCAAAGAAACCGGGAAAACCGGTTCGGCGGCGGAAAATTCCACGGCAACCGCATTCGGGAAAAATGGCGGCGCGGCACCGAGCCGCGCCGCCGCGAGTGGTTTGCGCGGCCGGCCGGATTAGAGAGCCGGGGCGCGCAACATCGGGAGGAAACGAGAGACCGGCAAAGCGCCGGTCCCTCGACTAAACATACGTCGCGGTCTAATTGCCGGAAGCCTAAAGGGTTGGCACGCGCGAAAACGTGACCGGCTTCGCTCGCAAACCGATCATCTGGAGACATTCATGCCCGTCCCGCCGCTGCGTACCGGTCCGCTGGTCGGCCTGAAAGTGCTGGAACTCGGTCACTACATCGCCGGCCCGTTCTGCACCCGCATCCTGGCTGACCTGGGGGCGGAGGTGATCAAGATCGAACCGCCCGGCGGCGACCCGTTCCGGGGCTGGGGCGCGATGGCGAACGGCAGCTCGGTCTGGTTCAGCGTGCATGGGCGCAACAAGCTCTCGGTCGAGCTCGACCTGAAGAAGGACCGCGACACGGCGCTGAAGCTTGCGGCCCGGGCGGACGTGCTGGTGGAGAATTTTCGCGCCGGGCAGCTGGAGAAGCTGGGGCTGGGGCCGGACATGCTGCATGCGCTCAACCCCAGGCTGGTGATCGCGCGGGTGTCGGGCTACGGCCAGGACGGGCCGTACCGCGACAAGCCGGCGTTCGGCGCGATCGGCGAGGCGATGGGCGGCATCCGCCACCTGACCGCGCATCCCGCCGGCAGTTCGGACCTGCCGCCGCCGCGCTGCGGGATTTCGATCAGCGACGATCTGGCCGGGATGTACGCGGCGATCGGGCTGTTGTCGGCGCTGTGGCAGCGCGACGTGACGGGGACCGGCAAGGGCCGCATCGTCGATGTCAGCCTAGTCGACAGCGTGTTCAGCCTGATGGAGGGGATGCTGCCGGAATACGCGCTGGACGGGCGGGTTCGCCAGCCGCAGGGTGCCGCGATCCAGACCGCCTCGCCGACCAACACCTATCCCTGCGCCGACGGCAAATGGCTATGCATTGCCGGCAACTCCGATCTGATCTTCGCCCGGCTGATGGGCGTCATCGGCCGGGCGGAACTGGCGACGGACCCGCGCTTCATCACCAACAACGATCGCTGCGACAATCGCGCGGCGCTGGACGCGGCGATCGCCGCCTGGACCCGCACCCATCCGGCGAAACAGGCGCAGGAGTTGCTGGAGGCGGCCGACGTGCCGTGCTCGCGCCTGTTCGACATCGCCGATTGTGCCACCGACCCGCATTTCCTGGCGCGCAAATCGGTGCAGCAGGTGATGGACCCGTTGATCGGGCGCACGCTGCATCCCGGCTCGGCGATCCGGCTGGACGGCGATCCGCCGGAAGCGGCGATCGGCTGGACCGGCCCGGCGCTGGGCGCGCACAACGACTATGTGCTGAATACGCTACTGGGCGAGGCAAAAAAACACGCCTGATCAGGCTGTTGTTGCATTCTTCTCAGCCGTCGCGGGATAGTCCGGCGCGGAGGGGTTCAGATGCGCCGACTGTTCGTGCCCGTGTTGCTCTGCTTCCTGCTGGCTGCCTGCGGCTCGCCGCGCGTGGAGGGCCAGGGGGACGGCGCGGCCTATGTCGGTGGCGCGGTGGCGCTGGAATGCGCCCCGTTCGCCCGGGTGCTGTCCGGCGTGACGCTGCGCGGGCCGGCGGATAGCTGGTGGAGCGCGGCCGACGGGCTGTATGCGCGTGGCCATGCCCCCGTGGTGGGCAGCGTGCTGGTGTTCCGCCGCTCCGAGCGGCTGGCGTCGGGCCATGTCGCGGTGGTCGCGCGCGTGCTGGAGCCACGGCGGATCCTGGTGGCGCAGGCCAACTGGGTGCATCACCGGGTGACCGAGGATCAGGTCGTCGTCGATGTCTCCTCGGCCAACGACTGGAGCGTGGTGCGCGTGTTTTGGCCGCCGAGCGGGCAGATGGGCACGGCGGAGTACCCGACATACGGTTTCATCCGCCCGCGGCGCCCGGCGAGCACCGAGCAGATCGTCGAGGCCACGCCGAAAGCGGTGCGGATCGCCAGCCAGCAGTGAAACATCGCTTGCGGTGCGCGCGCGCTCGCGCCATGTCGTTGGCAACGGGGTGCGCGGGCTCTATAGATTGCGCCGGCCCGACCGGGCTAAGATCAGGGCCAAGCGGGGCGGATGTCCGCCTCCATCGGAGGGACTATGGGTAGCTTCAGTATCTGGCACTGGCTTGTCGTGCTGCTGGTCGTTCTGCTGCTGTTTGGCAGCGGCAAGGTCAGCAATTTGATGGGCGACTTCGCGAAGGGCATCAAATCCTTCAAGAAGAACATGGCCGAGGAAGAAGACGTCTCGGCCGAGGCCAGCGCCGACAAGCCGACCGGCACGATCTCCGGCCCCGGCGCGAAGACCGGCACTGGCACGTCCCAGACGACGGCCTCGCACCAGGGCTGACAGCCGGACGCCGGCCTGGCCGGCGTCGTGTGGCCGTTGCTGGTTGAATCCGCGCGCCGTCTCCGCCACGATCGGGGCAGCAATCCTGACGGAGTTTTTTCATGGCCATGCACCGCCTGCTGCCCACGCCGGAAACCGTGCGCTGGGGCATGTTCGATGCGTCCTTCCCGGCGGTACTGACGGTCGCTTCCGGCGATACGGTGGTGCTGGAATGCGTCTCCGGCGGGCCGGAGGTGATGCCGCCGGCCGGTTCCGGCCTTGCCATCCCGCCGGCGCTGTTGGCGATCCATGCCGCCAACCTGCCGCGCGCGGGCGGGCACATCCTGACCGGTCCGGTCGCGGTCGCCGGCGCCGAGCCGGGCGACATGCTGGAAGTGAAGATCGACAAGATCGAGTTCGGCGCCGACTGGGGCTATTGCGGCTTCCGCCCGTTGCTGGGCACGCTGCCGGAGGATTTCCCCGAACGCTATCTGAGCCACATCCCGATCGATCGCGCGCGCAAGGTCTGCCACCTGCCATGGGGGACGGAACTGGCGCTGGCGCCGTTCTTCGGCGTGATGGGCGTGGCGCCGCCGCCGAACTACGGCACGATCTCGTCCAAGGAGCCGCGCGAGCATGGCGGCAACCTGGACAACAAGGAACTGGGCGAGGGATCGACCCTGTTCCTGCCGGTCTGGGTGCCGGGCGCCAATTTCTCGGCCGGTGACGGCCACGGCGTGCAGGGCGACGGCGAGGTCTGCATCAACGCGCTGGAAATCTGCCTGACCGGGACCTTCACCCTGACGCTGCATAAGGGCAATGGGGCGAAGAACCCGCTGCTGCGCTTCCCGCGCGCGGAAACCGCGACCCACTTCATCACCATGGGCATGAACGAGGACCTGGACATCGCCATGAAACAGGCGCTGCGGGAGATGATCGCCTTCATCTGCGGGCGCAGCAATCTGTCGCGCCAGCAGGCCTATCAGTTCTGCTCATTGGCGGTGGATTTCCATGTCACCCAGACGGTGAACGGCGAGAAGGGTATCCACGGATTGCTGAAAAAGGGCCTGCTTTTTTAAGCGTTGGTTAATATAACGCATCGTTTCGGCCGTTTGGCCGTTCTCATCCCCCAGGGGTTGTGGCTTCAGGCAGGGTTTTCCACAACTTTTTGTGGTTGCCCTGCATTGAGTCGTTGAGCCCGGGTCTCCGTCCCTATACCGTATCTTGTAGACATTGGTCTGGAGGACCGCGAGATGGAGTGGACAGAAGATATCATCGTCCGACTCAGGGGCCTGTGGGCGGAGGGGCATTCGACGGCCGAGATCGGCCGCCGGCTCGGGGTGTCGAAGAACGCGGTTGTCGGCAAGGCGCACCGGCTGGACCTGCCGGCGCGTCCCTCGCCGATCCGTCGCGACGGCGGGGATGGTGCCGCGACGCGCCGTCCGGCTGCCCGCAGGGTGGCGGGGCCGACCCTGCCGCCGCTGTCCAGCGGCAACGCACAGCAGGTGGTGGCGCAGCAGCCTCTGGCATCCCGGCAGGAGCCGATCCCGGTCGCTTCGGCCCATAGCGTCCCGCCGGTGGCAGCGCCTGCCCCGCGCATGCAGGCGGTGCCGCGTCCCTATGCGCGCACATTGACCTGCTGCTGGCCGATCGGCGAGCCGGGCACCAAAAGCTTCCATTTCTGCGACGACGAGGCATCGGCGGGGAAGCCGTATTGCGCCACGCACGCCGCGCTCGCCTATGTGAAGGTGCGCGACCGTCGCGAAGACGCGGCCTGAGGTGAAGGCGGGGCCTGAGGCGAAGGCGGGCGGATTACAAATCCGGTAAAATCTGTCCTCCCAGGCGTCGGTTTCGTTGTGATCGCCGGTCCGGAATGAGTATCCTTGTGTGTCGGCAGGTTCGCTGGTCCAGGAAAACGGCTGGGCGGGGGCCTGCGGCAAAGGCGCCATAGGCCGGACGCGAGACGATCTGCCTGTGCGCCGCTGTTCAACAGGGCGAGGCCCGGCCATGCCGGTCTATTGATGGTTTGGGTGTTGCCGCAGGCAGAAAGGCAGCACGTCGATGCCCCAGGGTGTCGTGAAGTGGTTCAATCCAACAAAGGGCTACGGCTTTGTCGCGCCCGACGAGGGCGGCAAGGATGTCTTCGTCCATATCAGCGCGGTGCAGAAAGCCGGGCTGCGGACGCTGGCCGAGGGTCAGAAGATCGGCTTCGAGATCGAAATGCAGCAGAACGGCCGCAGTGCCGCGGTCAATCTGACGCCGGCCGATTGAATATGCCCCAAGACGGTGGCAGACTGATTTCAGCCCGCCGGACATAGCCGCCAAGCCACCAGCGCACGCTCTCCGCTTACGCGGGGCTTGCGCGGTACGTATGCCTTAGTCTAGGCAGGTGCGGAAGGAAGCCCGCCTCGCATGAGTAGTACGCTCCAGCCGCCGCGCCCAGGCGCCAGACGGCCCAACGCCCGCGATACGCCGCGAACGGCGATGGATGCCGATGAGGTGCGCGCGGCCTATCGCCGGTGGGCGGGCGTGTACGACACGCTGTTCGGCGAAATTTCCGCGGCGGCCCGCCGTCGCGCCGTTGCCCAGGTCAATCGCCTGCCGGGGACTCGGGTGCTGGAAGTGGGCGTGGGCACCGGCCTCGCGCTGCCGCACTACGTGGCGGACAAGCGCATTGTCGGGATCGATCTTTCCGCCGAGATGCTGGCGCGCGCGCATAAGCGCGTTGCGACCAAACGGCTGGCCAATGTCGAGTCGCTGCACGAAATGGACGCCGAGGCGACCAATTTCGACAATGAGAGCTTCGACATCGCGGTGGCGATGTTCGTCGCTTCCGTCGTGCCGCATCCCAGGCGCTTGCTGGCCGAGATGCGCCGGGTGGTGCGCCCGGGCGGGCATATCCTGTTCGTCAATCACTTCGCCGCCGAACGCGGGCCGCGCTGGTGGATCGAACGGGCGATGGCGCCGGCCTCGCGGGCGCTCGGCTGGCATCCGGACTTCGCCATGGCGGCGTTGTTCGCGCAAGAGGATCGCGCCCAGATCCAGGCCGCCAAGATGCCGCCGTTCGGCATTTTCACCCTGGTCAAGCTGCCGCACTGAACCCCTGGCGCGGCCCCGACGGTCGTTTTCCGCTGTGGCGCGCTGTCCATCCCCTTGCCGAGATCCTGTGGAAAAACGCGCCCGACACCAAAAGGGACGGGTTTATTTCACGCTCGGTTCGCCGTTGACCTTGATCTAGATCAAATGCTCCGCTAGGGCCATAATCTGAAGAGTCGGGGCTCGTTCGGGCGCGACGTGACGGAAGCGGGATGGATCGGCCGATGCATTTTTACCGGCGGCTTTTCGCCGCACTGACGACGATGTTGCTGGCGCCCCTGGTGCTGGCGGACGCTGCGTTCGCCCAGGCGGGGGTTATAGGGGCCCCGCGCCCCTGGGAAATGGGCATGCAGCCGGGCTTCAGCCCGGTGAAGGAGCGGATCATCGCGCTCCATGATCTGGTGCTGGTGATCATCACCCTGATCACGCTGTTCGTCGGCGTGCTGCTGGTCTGGGTGATGGTGCGCTACAACAAGAAGGCCAATCCCACGCCAAGCCAGCTCAGCCACCATTCCGGCCTGGAAGTGGCCTGGACGGTGCTGCCGATCCTGATCCTGATGGTGATCGTGCTGCCGTCGTTCCGGCTGGTCTATTACGAGGACCGTACCCAGGACGCCGACATGACCGTGAAGGTCACCGCGCATCAGTGGTACTGGGAATACACCTATCCCGACAGCGGCAACCTGAATTTCTCCAGCTATCTGGTCCCCGACGATCAGCTGAAGCCGGGCCAGCGCCGGCTGCTGGAGGTCGATAACGAGCTGGTGGTGCCGGAAGGCAAGAACATCCGCCTCCTGCTCAACAGCACCGAGGTGATCCACAGCTTCTTCATCCCCTCGTTGGGCGTGCAGCGCTACGCGATCCCCGGACGGACGATCGAAACCTGGATGCGTGTCGACAAGGCCGGCACCTTCTACGGCGAGTGCAACCAGATTTGCGGCAAGGACCATTCCCGCATGCCGATCGTGGTGCATGCGGTGTCGCAGCAGGAATTCAATGCCTGGCTGATCACGGCGAAGACCAAGTTCTCCGATGCGTCGCCCGCCCCCGGCTCATCAGCCCCGGGTTCATCGGCCAACACGATCACGGTTGCAGACGCAGAGGTTCGGCGCTGACCGCAAGGTCCGTGCATGCAGGAGCATAGAAGATGGCTTCGACGACACACGACGACGCGCACGCGCACGACGCCCATGGCCACGATCATCACGATCACAGGCCCGGCTTCGTGGCGCGCTGGCTGTTCAGCACCAATCACAAGGACATCGGGACGCTCTACCTGCTGTTCGCCACCGTGGGCGGTCTGACCGGCGGCGTTCTGTCGATCATCATGCGTGCCCAGCTCGCCCATCCCGGCAACACGCTGGTGACCTCCGGGCAGGAATGGAACACGATCGTCACGGCGCACGGCCTGCTGATGATCTTCTTCTCCGTCATGCCGGCGCTGATCGGCGGCTTCGGCAACTGGTTCATCCCGCTGATGATCGGCGCGCCGGACATGGCGTTCCCCAGGCTGAACAATGTTAGTTTCTGGCTGCTGCCGCCGGCCTTCGGCCTGATCATGTTCGGTCTGTGGTCCGGCGACTCGGGGCCCGGCTGGACCCTGTATCCGCCGCTGTCCAACGCGACCTACCAGCCCGGCATCGGTCTGGACTGCACACTGTTCGCGCTGCATCTGGCCGGCGTCAGCTCGCTGCTTGGCGCGATCAACTTCATCACCACGATCTTCAACATGCGCGCGCCCGGCATGACGATGCACAAGATGCCGCTGTTCATCTGGGCCGAACTGGTCACCGCCTTCCTGCTGCTGCTCTCGGTGCCTGTGCTGGCCGGCGCGATCACCATGCTGCTCACCGACCGCAATTTCGGCACCGCGTTCTTCGAGGTCTCCGGCGGCGGCGATCCGGTGCTGTTCCAGCACCTGTTCTGGTTCTTCGGCCACCCCGAAGTGTACATCATGATCCTGCCGGCCTTCGGCGTGATCAGCCACGTGATCTCCACCTTCAGCTGCAAGCCGGTGTTCGGCTATCTGGGCATGGTCTACGCCATGGTGGCGATCGGCGTGGTCGGCTTCGTGGTGTGGGCGCACCACATGTTCCTGTCGGGCATCGACGTCGACACGCGCGCCTATTTCATGGCGGCGACGATGGTCATCGCGGTGCCGACGGGCGTGAAGATCTTCTCCTGGATCGCCACGATGTGGGGCGGCTCGATCGAGATGAAGACGCCGATGCTGTGGGCGATCGGCTTCATCTTCGTCTTCACCATCGGCGGCGTGACCGGCGTGGTGGTGGCGAATGCCGGCATCGACGAGATGGTGCACAACACCTACTACGTGATCGCGCACTTCCATTACGTGCTGTCGCTGGGCGCGGTGTTCGCGATCTTCGCCGGCATCTACTACTGGATCGGCAAGATGTCCGGCCACCAGTATCCGGAGTTCTGGGGCAAGGTGCATTTCTGGCTGACGATGATTGGCGTCAACCTGACCTTCTTCCCGCAGCACTTCCTGGGACTGTCGGGCATGCCGCGCCGCTATCCGGACTATCCGGACGCCTTCGCGGGCTGGAACTACGTGTCCAGCATCGGCTCCTACATCAGCGCCGTGGGAATGCTGGTGTTCCTCTATACGATGTATCGCACGTTTACCTCGCCGGTTCAGGTGCCCGACAACCAGTGGGGCGAGGGCGCGACGACGCTGGAATGGACCGTCAGCTCCCCGCCGCCGTTCCATACCTTCCAGGAACTGCCGCGCATCCGCTGAACGCTGAAGGAATGACTGCATCATGGCAGGGCTAACCGAGGCCCCTTCGGCCGCCCAACGCGCCGGGGTCGATATCTCCGAGTCCGAGCTTGGCGACTGGATCGCGCTGCTCAAGCCGCGGGTGATGACGCTGGTGGTGTTCACCGGGCTGATCGGGTTGCTGGTGGCGCCCGGGCATCTGCATCCGGTGCTGGCCTTCACCGCCGTGCTGGCGATCGCGGTTGCCGCCGGGGCGTCCGGTGCGATCAATATGTGGTACGACCGCGACATCGACGCGGTCATGCACCGCACCAGGAACCGCCCGATCCCGGCCGGGCGGATCGCGCCCAGGGCGGCGCTGGGATACGGCATCACACTGGCCGTCGGCTCGGTCATCGTCATGGGGCTGGCGACCAACGCGGTTGCCGCGTTGGCCCTGGCGTTCTCGATCCTGTTCTACGTCTTCGTCTACACGATGTGGCTGAAGCGCAGCACGCCGCATAACATCGTCATCGGCGGCGCCGCTGGCGCCTTCCCGCCGGTGATCGGCTGGGCGGCGGTGACCGGCTCGATCACCATGGTCCCGCTGATCCTGTTCGCCATCATCTTCGTCTGGACCCCGCCGCATTTCTGGTCCCTGGCGCTGTGGTCCAATGCCGACTACCAGCGCGCCGGCGTGCCGATGCTGCCGGTGGTGGCCGGGGCGAAGGCAACCCGCCGGCAGATCGTGCTGTACACGCTGCTGCTGGTGCCGGTCACGCTGCTGCCGTGGCTCGTCGGGTTTTCCGGGCCGGTCTATGGGCTGTCCGCGCTGGTGCTCGGGGTCGGCTTCCTGGTCTGCGTCTGGCGGGTGGCGCGCGACAAGCAGGACGCCACCGGCGTCTCGCTGACCAACGACACACCGGCGCGCGCCGCGTTCAAATTCTCCATTCTGTACCTGTTCGTGCTGTTCGCCGCCCTGGCCGTCGACCGGTTTGTGGGCTAAGGGCGGCGTATGACAGAAGACAACCAGAAGCTCAGCCGCGCCGAGCCGGACGCGATCGCCCGGCGGCGGCGCGCGCGCAATTGGGCGATGCTGGTGGTGCTGGCCTGTGTCTCGGCGCTGTTCTACGCCATCACGCTCGCCAAGCTGGGCAAGTTCTGACGATGCCGGCCGGTCTTTGAGGTCGGGGTTGCGCGCGGCGGGCAGAGAACCGAGATAGGCTTCATGCGAACCAAGCGAGCCAACGGACCGATCGCGGTCGGGCTGATCGTCGTCATCCTCGGGATGGTCGGCGCCTCGTTCGCCGCGATTCCGCTGTACCGGAAGTTCTGTCAGCTTACCGGCTATGATGGCACGCCCGACATTTCCGGCCGCGCCGCGCCGGGGGCGGTGCGGCAGGCCATCGTCGTCCGCTTCAACGCCGATACCAATCCCGGCCTGCCCTGGCGGTTCGCGCCGAGCCTGAGCCAAGTCCGCGTGGAACTCGGCGAGGACAAGCTCGCCACCTATCAGGCGCGCAACCTGGCGAAAACGCCGGTGACCGGGGTCGCGCTATACAACGTGACGCCGGAGAAGGTCGGCAAATATTTCCACAAGACCGCGTGCTTCTGCTTCAACGAGCAGACGTTGCAGGCTGGGCAGGAGATAGAATTCCCGCTCAGCTTCTGGGTCGATCCGGAGATCGCCAAGGACCCGAACACCGCCGATGTCCACACCATCACGCTGTCCTACACATTCTTTCGGTCGATGGACGACGCGGAAAAGAACGGCGCGCTGGGCAAGGCCGGCACGCATATCGGGCCGCTGGTCGCGCGCTGAGCGCCCGCTGACATCCGGCTCCGCCCCCATGTACCCCGTAATCCACAGGCATTGAGTTGGGTGCCGCCGGAAGGTGGTGGGAGTAGGATGCCCCGGTGAACACCATCGATTCCCCCCTGCTCGGACTGTCGCAACGCCTTCCCCCCTCCAACCAGCAGGCGGAGCAGGCGCTGCTCGGCGCGCTGCTGGCCAACAACAAGGCCTATGAGCGGGTCAGCGAGTTCCTTGCCCCGGAGCATTTCGTCGATCCGCTGCACGGGCGCATCTTCCAGGCCATCGCGCGGCGGATCGAGGCCGGCCAGCTTGCCGACGCCATCACGCTGAAGGCCGAATTCGAGCATTCCGGCCTGCTCGACGAGGTCGGCGGCGTCGCCTATCTGGCGCAGCTGCTGTCCGCCATGGTCGGCATCATCAACGCCGGCGAATACGGCCGCGCTATCCACGACAGCTGGCTGCGCCGGCAGTTGATCGACATCGGCGAGACCGTCGTGAACAACGCCTTCGGCGCCGAGGCGGAGCTGGACGGCAAGCAGCAGATCGAGTTCGCAGAGCAGTCGCTGTTCGACCTCGCCTCCGAAGGCAACACCGGCGGCGGCTTCATGACTTTCGAGCGCGCGTTGACCGACGCGATCCAGGGCGCGGAGCGGGCGTTCCACCAGACCGGCGGCGTGTCCGGCGTATCCACCGGATTGCGCGATCTGGATGCCAAGACCGGCGGGCTGCACCCCTCCGACCTGCTGATCCTGGCGGGACGGCCGGGCATGGGCAAGACCGCGCTGGCCACCAAGATCGCCTTCGGCGCGGCGAAATCGCTGATGGACGAGGCGCGGCAGCGCGATCCCGCCGCGCAGCCGAAGGGCACGGTGGCGGTGTTCTCGCTGGAAATGAGCGCCGAGCAGCTGGCCACCCGCCTGTTGTCCGAGGAGGCGCGGATCTCCGGCGAGCGCATCCGCCGCGGCGACATCGGGCAGAAGGATTTCGACAAGTTCGTGCAGGTCAGCCGCGAGATTTCGTCGCTGCCGATCATGATCGACGACACGCCGGCGATCACGCTGTCGGCGCTGCGCACGCGCTGCCGGCGGCTGAAGCGCACCAAAGGCCTGTCGCTGATCGTGATCGACTATTTGCAGCTGATGCGCCCCTCGGCCGGCACGCGGCCGGAGAACCGGGTGCTGGAGATCAGCCAGATCACCCAGGGCCTGAAGGCGATCGCCAAGGAGCTGGCGGTGCCGGTGCTGGCGCTGTCGCAGCTCTCCCGCGCGGTGGAAAGCCGCGAGGACAAGCGCCCGCAGCTGTCGGACCTGCGCGAATCCGGCAGCATCGAGCAGGACGCCGACGCGGTGATGTTCATCTATCGCGACGAGTACTATCTGGCGCAGCGCGCGCCGAAACAGATGGGCTTCGATAGCGAGCAGAAGTTCCAGGACAATCTGAACAAGTGGCAGCACGACATGGAGAGCGTCCACAACAAGGCCGAGCTGATCCTGGCCAAGCAGCGCCACGGCCCCACCGGCAAGATCGACCTGTTCTTCGAGGCGGAGTTCACCAAGTTCGGCGATCTGGATCAGACCCATACCGGCTATGGCGACGACTGAGCCCGCCGCGCGCCGGCCTGTTTGCAGGGCCGGCGCGGTGCTGGAGGTCGATCTCGGCGCGATCGCCGACAATTGGCGGCTGCTGTGCGCGCGCCATCCGCGCGGCCCGGTCGCGGGGGTGGTGAAGGCGGACGGATATGGCCTCGGCGCGCGGGCGGTGGCGCCGGCGCTGCACGCGGCGGGCTGCCGGCATTTCTTCGTCGCCCATCTGGACGAGGCGCTGGCGATCCGGGACCTGATCCCGGACGCGCTGCTGGCGGTGCTGAACGGACCGATCCCGGGGACCGAGGACGAGTATGCCGCGCGCGGCATCGTGCCGGTGCTGGGCTCGCTCGCCGACATCGATGCCTGGACCGCCACGGCGCGCCGCGCGGGCCGGGCGCTGCCGGCGATCCTGCATGTGGATACCGGGATGTCGCGCCTGGGGCTCGATCCCAGCGAACTGGCGATTGTGCAGGGCGATCACGGGCGGCTGGCCGGGACCGATCTGTGCTTCGTGATGACGCATCTGGTGGCCTCGGAGCAGCGCGATAGCGCGCTGAACGAACGCCAGCGGGCACGCTTCGCCGCCGCCTGCGCCGGATTGCCGCCGGCGCCGCGCAGCTTCGCCAATTCGTCCGGCATCTTCCTGGGCGATGGCTGGGGCTCGGACCTGGCGCGGCCGGGGGCGGCGCTGTACGGGATCAACCCGACGCCGACGGAAAAAAATCCGATGCGGCTGCCGGTGCGGCTGCGCTCCCGGGTGCTGGCGGTGCGCGCGGTCGGCAAGGGCGACAGCGTCGGCTACAACGCCACCTGGACGGCACCGAAACCACGCCGCATCGCCACCGCGTGCATCGGCTATGCCGACGGATGGCATCGCAGCCTGTCCGGGCGCGGCGCCGCGATCTTTGACGGCACCCCCGTCGCGCTGGTAGGGCGTGTGTCCATGGACCTCACCACCTTCGACGTTACCGGGCAGCCGGCCATCGTCCCCGGCTCCTGGCTGGAGCTGATCGGGCCGGGGCAGACCCCGGACGATGTGGCCGCCGCCGCCGGAACCAACGGCTACGAGGTGCTGACCTCGCTCGGAGCCCGCATCGAGAGGGTTTACACAGGCCGATGACCTCGATCCTCGACAGCGTCGCCGCCATCGGGCGCGCGGTGATCGGCGCCTGCCGCACGACGGGCGCGCTGGCGGTGTTCGCCGCGACCGGCCTGTCCCACATCTTCCGCCCGCCGTTCTATGGCCGGATGTTCGCCGCCGCCCTGCTGGAGATCGGCTATTTCAGCCTGCCGGTGGTGGCGCTGACCGCGATCTTCACCGGCATGGTGCTGGCCTTGCAGTCCTATACCGGCTTCGCCCGCTTCTCCGCCGAGGGGGCGGTGGCCAATGTGGTGGTGCTCTCGGTCACCCGCGAGCTTGGTCCGGTGCTGGCGGCGCTGATGGTCTCCGGGCGCGTCGGCGCGGCGATGGCGGCCGAGATCGGCACCATGCGCGTCACCGATCAGATCGACGCGCTGTCCACGCTGTCGACCGATCCGATGAAATATCTGGTCGCGCCCCGATTGCTGGCCGGGATCGTGGCGATGCCGCTGCTGGTGGTGGTGGCGGATATCCTGGGCGTGCTGGGCGGGTTTATCGTCTCCACCCTGAAGCTCGGTTTCAATCCGGGGAATTACCTGACCAAGACGCTGGATTTCGTGCAGACGATGGATGTGGTCTCCGGCCTGGTGAAGGCGGCGGTGTTCGGGTTCGTGATCGCGCTGATGGGCTGCTACCAGGGCTACAACAGCCGCGGCGGCGCCCAGGGCGTCGGCGCGGCGACCACCTCGGCGGTGGTGGCGGCCTCGATCCTGATCCTGGCGTTCGACTATGTGCTGACCGAGATGTTCTTCGCGCGATGAGCGGCGTGGTCCCGAAAATCCGGCTGTCCGGCGTCTGCAAGGCGTTCGGCGACAAGGTGGTGCTGGACGGCATCGACCTGGACGTGCCGGCGCGTACCTCGCTGGTGGTGATCGGCGGTTCCGGCTCGGGCAAGTCGGTGCTGCTGAAATGCATCCTGGGGCTGATCGAGCCCGATGCCGGCAAGATCGAGATCGACGGGCGCGACGTGCTGAGAATGCCGCGCGAGGAGCAGACGCGCGCGCGCGCCGGGATCGGCATGCTGTTCCAGAACGGCGCGCTGTTCGACAGCCTGCCTGTCTGGGAGAACGTCGCCTTCGGCCTGCTGGCGCAGGGCAAGATCGCACGGCGCGAGGCGCGCGAGCGGGCGGGCGAGTTCCTGGAGCAGGTGGGGCTGGCCGCGAGCGTGGGCGATCTGTCGCCGGCCGAGCTTTCGGGCGGGATGCAGAAGCGCGTGGCGCTGGCCCGGGCGATCGCCGCGCGGCCGGACATCCTGTTCTTCGACGAGCCGACGACCGGCCTGGACCCGATCATGGGCGCGGTGATCGACGGCCTGGTGGTGGACTGCGTGAAACGGCTCGGCTCGACGGCGGTCGCGATCACCCACGACATGGCCAGCGCGCGCCGGATCGGCGATCAGGCGGCGATGATCCATAAGGGAAAGATCGTCTGGAGCGGTCCCGCCGGACGCCTGATGGACAGCGGCAACGCGATGGTCGACCAGTTCACCCACGGACGGCGCGAAGGCCCGATTCAAATGGAGTTGCGGCGGTAGGGTCTGGCGGTAAAGAGATGGTCGCATTGGAGAGCCTGCGCGATGGGCGGATTGCATTGAACATGACCACGAACCGGCCGGGCGGGTAGCAGCTTGGCAAAACCGACCTCTCGTTTCGTCTGCCAGGCATGCGGCGCCGTTACCCTGAAATGGGCGGGGCGCTGCGAAACCTGTGGCGAGTGGAACACCATCGTCGAGGAAGCGGTCGAGGTACGGCCTACCCCCGGCGGCAAGCCGGCAGCGGGCAAGCCGTCGGGACGGAAGGTGACGTTCGTCGGCCTGTCCGGCACCACCGCGCCGCCGCCGCGCGCGGCATCGGGCATCGCCGAACTGGACCGCGTGCTGGGCGGCGG
>PKWQ01000396.1 GCA_003133265.1 Acetobacteraceae bacterium | reverse complement strand
CAGGATGCCGATGCCGAGCTGGCCGACGACGAACCCGATCAGCCCGAGGCTGGCCGTCGTCGCGCCGATCGTCGTGCTGGCACCGTAGAACTTCAGCGCATTCGGCAACGAGAACGCAATGGTCTGGATATCGAAGTAGCAGAAGAACCAACCCAGGGCGAGAATGGACAATACCCATCGGCTGTGCGGCCAGACCGGCAAACGATCCACACGAGCGATCAGATCGGCCCCGACACCGATGTCATGCCTTGTTAACATTTGTTGTTTCCCCCCTTAGGTAGGCTTGTATTGTCCTCAGCTATTTCCCCGACTACCCCTCGAATATCCCCGATTATCAGACCGGAATGAAGCGCGGCACCGCCATTCCGAAATCCTGTTCGATCGTCAGCCGCAGGCGCTGGTCCACCTTCAGCGTCTCCGGATCGGCAACGCCCACGATGTTGCTGGTCATGCGCGGACCCTCCGCCAACTCGACCACGGCCACGGTGTATGGCAAGCGATCGGCGAACGCCGGGTGAAAGGCGCGATGATAGACGATCCAGCTGATCAGTTTGGCGTCGCCGCTGGCATTTTCCCATGCCCAGTCGGATTGCAGGCACTTGGGACATTCGCCGCGGGCCGGCAGCCAGCTGTTGCCGCAATGTTTGCATTTCTGGAACGTCAGCCGGCCATCTGCCAGCGATTTCCAGAACGGATCGGAAAGCGGATCCTCGGGCGGCCGCAGGGCCGCCGCTGCGTTGTCGTCGGTCATGGCTGTGCCAGAATGAGCGTTGAGTGGGTATGCATGATCCCCCCCTGGTTGCTGACGATACAGGTCTTGGCATGGGGTACTTGCGTTACGGCCTCGCCCCGTATTTGCCGAACCCCCTCCAACACCATTTGCAGGCCGGGCATGCCGGTCTCCGACAGCAGGCCGCCGGCGGTGTTCATCGGCAATTCACCACCGATCTCTATCCTGCCGCCCTCCACGTAATGGCCGCCGTCGCCCTTCTTGCAGAAGCCGTAATCTTCTAGCGTCATAAGGGCGGTGATGGTGAAGCAGTCGTAGATCTGCGCGACGTCGATGTTCTTCGGACCCAGCCCCGCCATTTTGAAGGCGGTCGCCGCCGACACTGTCGCCATCGTCGTGGTCAGGTCGGGACGCTGCGTCACGTCCCATGCCGTGTGGCCCTGACCGAAGCCGAGGATCGCAACCGGCGCCCGCACCTTCAACTGCCGCGCCCGTTCCGCGCTCATCACCACCACGGCGGCGCCGCCGTCGGAGACCAGACAGCAGTCGTCGCGACGAAACGGCGCCACCATCATCGGCTGGGCGAGATATTCGTCCACCGTCAGCGCCTTTCGCAGCTGTGCCTTGGGGTTCTGTGCGCCATGCCGCCGGCATGCGACGGCGATGGCCCCGAGTTGCGCGTGGGTTGTCCCGTACTGCCCCATATGCCGCCTGGCCAGCATGGCGTAGGCCGCCGGTGTTCCGAAAAAGCCGAACATGGCGTTGGCGTCGCGCGAGCGCGCATAGGCGGCCCGGCTGCCGGTTTTCGGATTGTCGGCGAAGCACACAACCGCGACGTCGCACTGGCCGTGCTCGATCGCCATGGCGGCGTAGCCGATCAGGCTGGCGTTGGACGCGCCGGCCTGGTCGAGCACGCAGTTGATCCCGGGCATCAGCCCAAGTGCCTCGGCGACCTTCTGGCTGTACATCCCCTCGAAGCGCGATGTCGGATATTTGACCATCACCGCATCGACGATGTCTTTCTCTATCCCCGCGTCGGCGATCGCGTTGCGCACCGCCTCTACGTTGAGCGAAACCGTGGACCGTCCCGGCAGGCCCCCGAACGCGGTCTGACCGATCCCGGCTATGACGTATTTCCCGCGCATGATCTAGCGTCCTTCGAATACAGGGGGGCGCTTCTCGGCGAACGCCCGCGCACCCTCCTTGGCGTCGTCGGTTTGCCGGAGCAGATTGGAGACAAGCTGTTCCATCCGCAGGCCGGTCGCGAGGTCGACGTCGCGACTGCGAATGGCCAGTTCCTTGGCCGCCTGCAATGCCAATGGTGCCAGCGATGCGAGACGGCGCGCGTAGTCCATCGCCGTCGGCATCAGGTCCTTGCGCGGAACGACCTTGTTGATCAGCCCCCAATGCGCCGCGGCCTGCGCCGGGATCGGCTCGCCGGTCAGCAGCATCTCCATCGCGATCGGATAGGGAAGCTGCGACAGCACGCGCTGGGTACCGCCGTTTGCGGCGATGATGCCGCGCTTCACCTCCGACAGGCCGAACGTCGCCGTATCGGAGGCAATCCGGATATCGGTGGCAAGCATCAGGGTGACGCCGCCACCGAGACAGAAACCATTGATCGCCGAGACGACGGGCTTCCATAATTCGATGCCGCGATTGAGTATCTGGTCGCGCTGCGTCAGCCAGACATCGGCCCATTCAGGCTTGCGGGTCAGAAAGCTCTTGATGTCAGCACCGACGGTAAAGGCGCGATCGCCGCCGCCGGTCACCACCGCAACCCGCAATTCTGGGTCGTCGCGCACCCGCATCCACGCCTGCGACAAGCCATGATAGTGTTCGGCGTCCATGGCGTTCAAGCGGTCGGGACGGTTGATGGTGATGATAGCGATATGGTCTTCTATTTCCACATCGATTGACATTGTCGCCTCCTAAATGATGCCGGCGCCTTGCAGGTCGGCCAGGTCTTTGTCCCCAAGGCCGATCTCGCCAAACACGTCTTTGTTGTCGCGGCCGAGAGCCCCGCTCGGGCGATACTCGGAGCGCGGGTGGTCCCGAAAGGTCAGGGCGCTGTGCGACAGAACCAGTTTACCGAATTCCGGGTGGTCGAATTCCCTCAGCATGCCCGTCGCGTGCAGCTGCGGATCGTCGATCAGTTCGGCCAGCGATTGCACCGCGCCGCATGGCACGCCGACGGCGTTGAGCTTATCGGTCATTTCTGCCCGCGTCATGGTCGCAGTGGTGCGCGACAGCTCCCCGTCGATATAATCCATGTTGGCGACGCGGTCGGGGATTGTCGCGAAGCGGGTCTGGTCGAGGTCCTCGCGGCCGATCGCCTTCAGCAGGCTGCGCCAGTGGCGATCGTTGATGCAGATGATCGCGAAATACCCGTCCGCCGCCGGATAGACGTTATACGGACACTGGTTCAGCCCACCGTGTCGGTTGCCGGTGCGGCGGATCGACGACGGATCGCCCATCGTCATCGCGAGGCTGGAACAGTTCGTCGGATACACTGCTTCCAGCATCGAGACCTCCGGTGACAACGCTTCGCCGGTCCGTTCCCGATGCAACAAAGCGGCGACGATGGCGCCGAACAGATGGGTGCCGGCGAAGAAATCGCCGACCGCCGGGCCCGCCTTGACCGGCGGGCTTTCGGCGAAACCGGTGCTGTCCATCACGCCGCCCAGTGCCTGGATGGTGAGGTCCATCGCCGCGTAGTCCCGGTAGGGACCGGTACTGCCGAAGCCGTTGGTCGAGGCGTAGATCAGACTCGGATTCGTTTTGCGCAGGACGTCCCGGCCCAACCCGAGCTTGTCCATCACGCCCGGGCGGAAGTTTTCCACCAGTACGTCGACCTTCTGCGCCAGTTGCAGCAGCAGCTCTCTTCCGCGCGGCTTCTTGAAGTCGATCGTAACATGTCGTTTGTTGGCATTCAGCATCGGAAACGGCAGCGAGGCGCCCGCGCGGGCCTTGCGCATGCGCAGATGTTCGCCTGCCGGCGACTCTACCTTGATGATCTCGGCGCCGGCCATCGCCATCAGAAAGGTGCAATAGGGACCGCTATAGATGCGGGTAAGATCGAGTACGCGAACCCCCTGGAGGGGGAGCGCGGCTTTGGCTGCGATGTCCACTGCGACCTGCTATGTCTGGAGTGAGTGTCAGCGCCCGGAACGCGCCGCGTGGCCGAGCAGGCTGCGCGCGACGACCACGCGCTGGACTTCCGAGGGGCCCTCGCCGATGCGTTTGACGCGCAGTTCCCGGAACCACCGTTCCAGCGGCATCTCTTGCGCCACACCAAGACCGCCGAACATCTGCACGCAGCGATCCACCACCCGGCCGGCGGTTTCGGTCGCTGTCACTTTGGCGATTGAGGCCGGTACCTTCATGTCGTTACCAAGGTCGCCCGCCCAGGCGGCCTGGTAGACCAGCAAGCGCGCGGCCTGAAGTTCCATCTCGCTGTCGGCGACCATGAACTGAATTGACTGACGGCTGGCGAGCTTGGCGCCGAACGTCTCGCGCTCCTTCACCCATTCGATCGCCATCTCCAGCGCGAGCTGTGCCACCCCAAGAACCCCGGCCGCGTATGGTATCCGCCCCTCCACCAGCCATTTCTCGGCGACCTGGAAGCCTTGCCCCTCCTCGCCGATCCGGTTTTCCACCGGAATTTCCGCGTTTTCGAAATGCACCTCATAGGGTGAATAGGCGCGGATCACGGGAATGCGCTTGAAACTGATTCCCGGCGTATTGCTGTCCACGATGAAGCAGGAGATGCCGCCCCGGTCGCCCATTTCGCCGGTGCGCGCAAACAGAATTCCCCAGTCGCAGTTGCCGGCATCGGTGATCCAGATTTTCGTGCCGTTGATAACGTAGCGATCGCCCTTCCTGACCGCCCGGGTACGAATGGCGCGTGCCGGATCGGAGCCTCCAGAGGGTTCGCTGATCGCCACGAAGGGTTTGCGATGCCCCTCGATGGTCGGAATTGCGTAGGTGTCGATCTGCTGCTGGGTACCGAGGAAGATGACGTTCGGGGGGTCGCGCCCGAATGCCCCGCAGGCCGGAATATAGGCGCCCATCTTGCAGCGTGCCGCCTCCTCTCCGATGACCGCCTGGCCAAGAAGGTTCAGGTCGGCGCCGCCATATTCGCCCGGCGTTCTGATGCACCACAGACCGAGGCTCTTTGCCTTTTCCTGGAGCGGGGCCAGCTTTTCAGGCGGCATCTTGAACGCATCATGGGGGAGAGTGTCTTCAACCGGGCGGACGTCACGGGTCATGAATTGGCGGGTCGATTCCCGCAACATCCGAAGCTCTTCCGGAAGCTCCCACGCACCCAACGTATTCATGTCTTTTCCACTCCATTACGGAACCCGCACAGCCACACAGTGGTCGTATCCAACCCGGCGAACCAGCCAGCGCCCAAGGAGATCAGCGAAAATCCCGTTGCCGGATTGGTTGAAAACGCCGACGTCGCCGACCCGGAAGGCTGCGAGGCTGCGCGCAGCCGTCTCTGCGAGAGAGCCCGCTTCTCGACACAGCTCATATGCGCCAAATGGTCGATTTGACGTTCCCCCAGGTCCATCGGCGAGCCGGTAGGCTCGAAACCGCAGGCCATTTTACAACAGCGTTCTAATATTCAGAACGTTGTCTCTGTAACCGTATTACTCGGTCGGATTGCCGTCAAGTGGCGCGCCGTACGGTTTGTGGGAAATTGCAGGTGTGAATAAATCATCCCGCGCCGCCCAAGTAGGAAGGCAGCCACCATCGGGGTCGTTCCATTCATGGAAAAACCCGTGCCTGATCCGGAAACTCGCAAGCCTTGCCGGCTCGTGCGATTCCTGGGGCCGATCCAGATACAGGCCGACGCGGCGGTTTATCCGTCTCTCGACGTTACTGACTCTTTCCTCTATCCGGGGTATGCAAACAATTGTAAGCTTTTGAGAGGCGCGGGAACAAACCATGCGCCGGTTGAGGGACGTTCCGCATGTTTTCGATGATCGCGAGTCGGGCACTTGGCCTGCTCGTCGTCGTTACGATGGCAGCAAGCCCGGCCCGTGCCACCGATCTGATCATCGGCCGCGCAACCGAGCAGAATGCGCTTGATCCGCAGTTCTCCGATCTTGGCAACGACGTTGCCACCGCCGAAAACATGTTCGACGCCATGATCCGCTTTGACTCGAAGCTGCGGATCCAGCCAGGTCTGGCGCTGTCCTGGAAACCGCTCGATCCGATGACGTGGGAGATCAGGCTGCGGCCGGGCGTGAAGTTCCATGACGGCTCGGATTTCACCGGAGAGGATGTTGCCTATTCACTGAAACGCGCACGCAACGTGCCGAACAGCCCAGGTCCGCTCGCAAGCTTTGTCCGACAGGTAAAGGATACGGAAGTCGTCGACGGGCATACCATCCGCATCCACACCGATGTGCCGACGCCCTTGCTGATGGACATGCCCGGACGGATCTTCATCATCCCGGCGAGGCTTGGCCCCCAGGTCACGACGGAGGATTTCAACGCCGGACGCGCCATGATCGGAACGGGTGCCTATCGCTTCCTCAAGGCGCTGCCGGGGGATCGCGTCGTGATGGAGGCCAATCCCGGCTACTGGGGGGAGAAGCCGCTGTTCAAGACGATCACCCTGCGATTCCTCGCCAACGCGGCCTCCCGCAGCGCCGCGCTGCTGTCCGGCGATGTGGACGTGATCGAACAGATCCCGCCTTCCGATATCGGGTTGTTCCAGAAACGGCGGGACCTGTCGGTGTTCTCCGTGGTGTCTACTCGCATTGTCTATTTGGCGATGGACCAGGGGCGTGACGAAAGTCCCTTCATCACCGACAAGGACGGCAATCCGCTGAAGGTCAACCCGCTAAAGGACCGGCGCGTGCGTCTGGCGTTGTCGAAAATGATCAACCGCAAGATGATCGTCGAGCGGGTGCTGGCGGGCGCCGGAGAACCGGCCGGGCAGTTGGTGCCGGAAGGCATGGGTGGATACGATCCGTCCTTGCATCCAATGGCGTTCGATCTGGCCGGCGCGCGGCGACTGCTGGCCGAGGCGGGCTATCCGCACGGGTTCGGCCTGACCGTGCATGGCTCGAACAACCGGTTCCCCAATGATTCACAAATGGCGCAGGCGCTGGGCCAGATGTTCTCTCGCGGCGGGTTACGGGTGAATGGCGTGGATGTGTTGCCCTACAACGTCTATGCCCCGCAGGCGACACAGCGGAAATACAGTGTGTTCGATTTCAGCTACGGCAGCATCGCCAGCAGCTCCCTGAACGCGCTGGTCGGCGTGCTCGCATCGTATGACGCCGCCGCCGGAACCGGGTCACTGAACCGCGCCCGCTATTCCAACCCCCAGTTCGACGAAAAGCTGCGCCGCGCCGCGTCGGAGTTTGACGAGGCAACGCGGAACAAGCTGCTGGGCGAGGCAACCCGGGTAGCGATCGAGGACGCCGGCATCCTGCCGCTGTATTGGCAGAGGCTATACTGGGCCGCGCGCAAGGGGGTCGTGGTGGACCCGGACCGCGGTGAGGCGACCTCTGCGCATTTCATATCGTTGGAGAAGTAGCCATGGGGCGCTATCGCGCGAACGATGCGCCGATCGCGCACCGGAACAACGCGGTCGTTGGCGAGCCGTCCGGGTGCGCCCAGCGCGCTGCGAACGGATAATGCTGTCGTGACACAGGAGGATACGCACAAAATGGGTAAGCTTACGGGCAAGGTAGCCATCGTCACCGGCGCCAGCCGCGGCATTGGTCAGGCGATCGCGGAACTGTTCGCCGCCGAGGGCGCCAAGGTCGTCTGTTCGGCGCGCACCATGAACGAAGGCGAGCATCGGGTGCTGGAAGGTTCTCTGGCACGCACGGTGGAGCGGATCAAGGCCGCCGGCGGGCAGGCGGTGGCGATCCGCGCCGATGTCTCCAGCGAGGAGGACTGCATCGCCCTGGTGGAACAGGCGCGTGCTGCCTTCGGGCCGATCGACATTCTGGTGAACGACGCCGGGCTCACTTATTACTTGCCGACCGAAACCTTTCCGACCAACCGCTGGATCCGCTGCTTCGCGGTCAACGTGCATGGCCCGTTCATCCTGTCGAAGGAAGTGCTGAAGGATATGATCCCGCGACGTTCTGGCGCGATCGTGAATGTCAGTTCGGCCGGGGCGATCGGGCCGGGGCGTGGTCCGTACGAGGACAAGGACGTACGTGGCCGCGTGATGTACGGCGCCACCAAGGCGGCGCTGGAGCGCTTTACCCAGGGGCTGGCGCAGGAACTGGCGCAGTACGATGGGATCAGCGTCACCGCCCTGTCGCCGTCGCAGATGGTGCCGACGCCGGGGTCGCTCTACCAAAGCAAGGTGAGGCCGCCGGAAAGCGAAGACCCGATCGTGATGGCCCGCGCGGCCCTGTTGCTGGCGAGCGAGCCGGCAATCAAGGTCAATGGCCGGGTGACCTACAGCCAGCAGATCCTGGAAGAGTACGGCTTGATCGAGCACGCCTCCGGGCGCGGCGTGGACCTGCCGGGGTCGGGGTATTCGCAGATCTGAAGGGCACGCCTACAGCAGCGGCGCCAGCCATTGGCGGGCGATCATCCGGTCCATTCCGGTGATCGAATGACCGATAGGTAGCGCGCGGTGCTCGACGGTTGCGCCGGCCCGGGTCAGGCGCTCCGCCAGCCGCAGGCCGTCGCCAGGGGCTCGGCGGTCGTCCTTGTCGCCCTCGATGATCAGTACCGGCGTCGCCGGAAGGTTGGGCGGCAGATCCTCGCTGAACGGGGATATCGGGCGGAGCAGCACGGCGCCGGACAGCAGCTCTGGACGCAGCAGCAGCAGCGCCGCGATCATCACCGAGCCGTTCGAGAACCCGACGGCGACCGGAGGCTTGGCGAAGCCGAGCTGGGCGCATGTATCCACAATGAAATCAGCCAGCGGCGCGGCCTGTTCGCGGATGGTCGCCTCGGTGATCGCCTGGTCCTCCGACCGATCGAAGAAGGCATGGCCGCCCTCGACGGCAACCGCGCCACGGATGGCCAGCACCGGGGAGCCGGGAGCCACCTGAGCGGCCAGTGGCACCAGATCGAGTTCGGTGCCGCCGTGGCCATGCAGCAGAATCAAGGGTGTCCTGGTCCGGTCGGCCTCCGCGATCAGGGTGTGGACGTAGGATGGTTCGGCCATCGTGGCGGTTCCTCAACTGTTTCGTGCGGGTGGGCGCGTCTATTCCTGTCGCCATTTCCGCAAATAGTACGCCGGCGTGGTGTCGCGCGCGGCCCGCTCGTCCGGGCTGAGCGTCAGCCAAGTGAGCAGGTAGTCGAACACCCGGCGTGTCGGTGGTGCGAGATCGAACGCCAGCGCCTCGGCGATCCCGATGAAGCCGAGTCCTTCCAGTTCCCCATCGCCGCCGATGCGGCCGCTGGTCCGTTCGGCCTCGATCACCAGGAACCGCGCATTGAACCGTAGCGGGCGCGGCGACGGCGTCACCATCCGGCAGAGATAGGCGAGCCCATCCAGCGCCGGCGGTTCGCCGAGCGAAAGCCCGGTTTCCTCCATGAGCTCGCGCGCCGCGGCGATGCCGATTCCGTGCGCCAGAAGGGGATTGGCAGCCTTTTCCAAATGCCGGCGGGTTGCCGGTTCAAGCGGGGTCAATGCCTGGGCCCGCAGGTCGGCACGATCGACCGCGCCGCCGGGAAACACCAGCCGGTTCGGCGAGAATTTGTGCCCTGCGCCGCGCATACCCATCAGCAACTCGGGCTCGCCCACGGCGCGCCGGCGCAGCACGATCAGGCTGGCGGCATGACGGGCAGGGACCGTCCTGGGACGGACTGCGTCGAGCGGCGGGGTCGACATCGCGGCGATGGCGCCGGATCAGGTCGAATGAAGCCCGAGCGGTTCAGTCGTCGCGGCGCCACTCTGCCCGCAGGAAATACCCATCCTGGTCGTAATCGAAAGTGGCCTCGCCGTCGAACGCGCTTTTGAGCGCCTCGCCGATCCGCCGCGGCAAATGAATGTCGGTGGTGGTGACGATGATCCGGTCCATCTCATCACTGATTTTCATGATGCGGTTGAACGGATGTTCCGGTTTCTCGTTCGCTTCCTGGCGCCGGACGATGTGGAGAATCTCGTCCCTGTGTAGCTTCGTAAAATCGCCGCTGAGCGTGATGATACCCGCCGGGAAGTCGTCGTTGATCCGATGGCAGGCTTGGCAGAGTTCTTCATGCGCGTCGGCCGGCCGCTCGGCCCATTGCCAGCGCCCTTCATGATACACCGCGCCACATTGTGGGCAGACCGTGGGCTCATGCAACTTCTTCGTGCGCTTGTATGGATCGGTTACGGTGCGATCCTGGGCGCGCCCCCAACGGCGCGGACCTGCTGTGGGACCGGACAAGTTTATGGGCATATGCCACACCCCTCTGATGTATCTGCCTGCCGCACCGGTCGCTGTGCCCAAAATGGAACGCGCGGCGGGCGGAGGCTGAAGCTCTCGCGCACCATCGCAGCGATCTATCGCGGCGGCATTGATCTGCGTCAAGGAATTTTGCCCGGCAATCCGCGATGCTTGATAGGCTGCTTTGGTAAGCGGAGTTGGACAATGGCGGTCTGGGCGCTGACTCCTCTGGATCTGACCGACGCGAACTGGGAGGCGAGCTCACATCACGGCCCTGTGGTGGTGCGTGCGCCCAACGAGCAGGAGGCGCGGGCAGTGGCGGCACAGGCGTTCGACGTCAAGACCGGCTTCAGGCCGGGGCAAGGTGTACTCTTCCCGCCCTGGACCCGCGCCGCTCTGGTCAGGGCCGAGCGTGTCGCCGATCCGCGCTTTGCAACGGAAGGGCCGGCGGAGGTTCTGGAGCCCTCCTTATGACCGGCGCTGCGGCCGGGCCGTCGCGCTTTGCGGCTGGATTTGCTATACAGCACATCAAAACCAACGCATGGAACATCGCGCGGCCCGACGTTGCCCGGACCACTGTGCGGCGCACGACGATTGGCAGCGTGCAGGTCGTGGCAACCCCAGGAGCATCTCCGTTCCTGGGTTAACCCAGATCAATGCGACAACAGGCGGACGCGCTCCATTGTAAGTAGAAATGTAGGACGTTTCACCGCGCGCCGCCGTCCAGCCTAGCGTGACGGAGTTGGTATGAAGCGACGTCGTCTTGCCATCGTCGGATTTGGGCGCCTCGGGCAGGCCTGCGGCAGTGCGATTCTGGAATCGGACGATCTGGCGCTGGCTGGCATCGTGCGCAGACCGGACACACTGCTCAGCCCAAGGCCGGCTCAGTTCGCCGATGTCCCCACGGTCTCACATGCGAGCGAGCTTGGCGAACTTGATGCCGCATTGATTTGTCTGCCAACCGCGCTCGTGCGCGAAGCAGCCACGGACCTGTTGCAGCATCATACGCATCGTCGAGGCGGCTGCCTTCGATATCGGCTTGCGTCAGACGCACTGGCACACGATCGATCGAATGGCGGTTCGGCGCGGCGCCCGACTTTGCGATGGCGGTGGCCGCACCGCCCCGCGTCAGGGAAGCCCTCGCGAGGGCACGGTTTCAGGGTTTCGGTATCAGTCGATTCACAGGCCCAGATAGACCTCTCGCACACGCGCATCGTTCAGCAGGTCTCCCGCAGGTCCGGACAGGGCAATCCTGCCTGATTCCAACACATAGGCCCGGTGGGCGATCTTCAAGCTGGCCGCCGCATTCTGCTCGACCAGGAGAATGGTCGTCCCCATTCGGTTGATCTGTCCGATCAGGTTGAACAGTTGGCTGACGAGCAGGGGGGCAAGGCCGAGCGAAGGCTCATCCATGATCAGCAGCGTCGGTCGGGCCATCAGGGCGCGGCCTATTGCCAACATCTGCTGCTGCCCGCCACTCAAGGTTCCTGCCATCTGCTGCCTGCGCTCCTGCAGCACAGGAAAGAGTTGGTAGATCTGATCGATCTCCGTCCGCATCTCAGCGGTGGAAAGGCTACGGGAGTACCCCCCCAGCTTGAGGTTCTCCAGCACCGTCAGGCTGGGAAAAAGCTGCCGTCCCTCGGGGCATTGCACGAGCCTGAGCTTCACGATGGCGGATGGGTGCAGTCCGTCCACACGACGGCCGTTATACTCCACGCTCCCCGCCCAGAGCGGGATCACGCCCGAAATGGCATTGATGGTCGTTGTCTTGCCGGACCCGTTGGAACCCAGCAAGGCGACGATTTCGCCCGAGCGCACCTCCAGGTCTATGCCCTTGAGTACGGAAACCGCGCCATAACCGGTTTCGAGCCCACTAAGCCGCAGAAGAGTCGGCTGTTCCAAGATAGGCCTCCACCACTCGTTCGTCGTTCAGCACTTTGTCCGGCACTCCCTCGCAGATCAGGCTCCCATTGTTCAGAACGGCAATACGGTCGGACACCTGGCGCACAAGGCGCATCTTGTGTTCGATCAGCATGATCGTTACCCCCAGATCGCGAATCCGCCGCAGCAGACCCATCAGTTCCATCACTTCCTGTTCCATCAGGCCGCCCGTTGGTTCATCGAGCAGCAGCAGTTCCGGCTCGTTGGCGAGGGCCATGGCAATGGCAACCCGTTGCTGCAGGGCGTTGGGAAGTTGCCCGGCGCGCTGCGCGGCATGTTCGCGCAGGCCAACCACATCAAGGATATGCAGGGACCGCTCGCGGTGCTGTTCCTCTTGGTTACGAAAGAAGCTGCCGCGGACCTGCGCTGCCCACAACCCGGTCTTGACCCGCAGATGCCGCCCCACCATGGCGTTCTCGACGACTGTCTTATCGGCAAAGATCTGGGTGGTCTGGAAGGTGCGGCCGACACCGAGCCTGGCAACCTGGTGCGGCCGCAATCCCCTGGTGGGGCGATCGAAAATGCGAATCTCTCCGGACGTCAACGGCAGGATGCCGTTGATCAGGTTGAACAGAGTGCTCTTGCCGGAGCCGTTGGGACCGATGACGCTGTATATCTCGCCCCGGTTCACGCTCAAGGTAACATCGCGGACCGCCCGGAGGCCGCCGAACGCCTTGGTAACCGTCTGCAATTCAACCAGCGGGCCCGTGAAGGTCATTTCTGCCTCGCCAGAAGCCGCGTTCCGCGCCGCCACAGCATCTTCGCCCCACCGACGATGCCATCCGGCAGGAACGTTATGGTGAGGATCAGCAGAACGCCGAGGATCAGCAGGCGGAACTCCTGGAACATGCGCAGGAATTCCGGCAGCGTTACCAGGAATAGAGTACCGATCAGCGGACCCCAGAATGTGCCCATCCCGCCGATGACGATATACATCACGGCGTAGAAGCCATTCCAAAGCCCGGCGTCCGCCGGGTTCAGGTAGGTGATATAGACGCTGTAGAGAACACCGGCCAATCCGGCCATGGCGGCGCTGATGGAGAAGGCCAGCAGCTTGTAGAATACCAGATCGATCCCCAGGCAGGATGCCAGCAGTTCATTCTGACGGATCGCTTCCAGCGCGCGGCCCATCGGCGAGTGTACCAGCCGCCAGACAAACAGCAGGCAGATCGCCAGGATCGCAACAGCCAGATAGTATTTGGCGGTATTGCTCTCGAACCGAAGCACGCCAAGTCCGACCAGCACGATCGGGGTGGGAGCCGGAATGCTGGTGATCCCGCGTGCCCCCTCGGTCAGGCTGTCCCACTTCTCCAGGACCAGACTGACGACAATGCCGAAGGACAGCGTGCTGATGGCGAAATAGTGGCCCTCCAGCCGCAACGTCAACACGCCGAGGACGACTCCGGCCAAGGCGGCGACCGCCATGGCTGGCGGAATGGTGGCCCAGAAATTCCAGTCGCATTTCGTCACCAGCAGGGCCGAGGCGTACGCACCCATGCCGAAAAAGGCGCCGTGCGCGAGGGAGAGAAGCCCGGTATAACCCAGCACCAGGTTCAGGCTGGTCGCCAGGATGCCCCAAATGACAGCCATGACCAGGAGATGGAAAAGATAGCTGTTGGTAACGATGAAGGGCACGGAAGCGGCCAGCACCAGCCCGCCGATGACCATCAGCATGGACCTCGGAATCTGCCACATTATCGGTGAGACCTCCCGAACAAGCCTTGGGGACGAATGGCCAGAACCACCACCAGAACGGCAAACGCGAAAGCGTCCTTGTAGTCGACCGAGATATACATCGCCCCCAGGCTCTCGATCAGGCCCAGGATGTAGCCCCCGACGATGGCCCCGAAAATGCTGCCCATCCCGCCGAGGATCGTGATCACGAACGCCTTGACGATCAGCGTGTCGCCCATGGTCGGATATACCATCGCGACAGGACCGATCAGGGCACCGGCGACGCCGGCCAGGGCGCTGCCGATGGCCATGGTGACGCCGGCGATCCGTTCGGTATGGATGCCGCAGAGCAGCGCGCCTCTGCGGTTCTGGGCTACGGCACGGATCGCCGTCCCGAGCGTCGTGTATGTGATGAACACGTGCAGCGCGACCATCAGGGCGATGGCGATGAGGACCACCAACAGCCGTTGCATGGTAAGATTGGCGCCGAAGATATTGATCATCTGTCGGTCGTACGGCGACAGGATACGGCGATACGCCGAGCCGAAGACGATAAGGGCAAAGTTCTCGAATACCAGCAGCAGGCCGAACGCCGAGATGAAGCCGTTGATCGGGGGGGCCTTGGTCAGGGGCCGGAAGATCCACCGTTCCACGCCCAGACCGAGAACGGCCAGCACCACCATGCTGCCTGCCAGGGCCATCCAGTAGGTCTGGTGCAGGGCGGCGGTCATGAAGAAAGCGACATAGCCGCCGAACATGGCTTTCGCGCCCAGAGCGAAGTGCGGCACGCTCATCACGCCATAGATCATGGCAACGCCCATTGCGATCAGGGCATAGATACTGCCTACCATGATCCCGTTAGCGATCTGCTGGATCAGGATCGTAGAGATGAGTTTCTTCCTTCCGCGCAAATGTCGGCCCTCGTTGCGCCCCTTAACGCTCGGTGCCAGAGAACACCGACATCTTGCCGCCGGAAGCGATGCCGACATACATGGGGAAGTCGACGTCGCCCTTCTCGTCGAGGTTGGCCATGCTGAACATGTTCTTCAGCCCGGACAACGCCGCGGGCATCGCCGCCCTGATCTTGGTGGCATCGTCGACGACGCCGGCGGTCTCCACCGACTTGATGAGCCAACGGGTTCCTTCGTAGCCGACGCCGGAAATAAGCTGTGGCAGGATCTTGAACTTTTCCTCATAGGCCTTCTTGAACGCGTCGATCGTCGGCTCGTGGAAGGCCCATGAACCAACTTCGAGCAGGGTTCCGTCGCTCTGTTCGGTAGGCAACAGCTTCAGTAGTTCCTCGCCGGAACAGGCGGCGGAATTGATGAACGGCCCCTTGAAGCCAAGCTCCCGCGCCTGCTTGATGACAATGGCGGACGGCTGGCAGACGGTGGTGAGAACGATCGCGTCGGGCGCGTTGGGCAGCAGCGTGGAGAGCTGCGGGTAGAAGTCGGTGGCGTTGGCGTCATAGCTGGCCTTGCCGATAATCGTGCCGCCTTCTTTCGTCCATGCCTTGGCGAAGTTGTCCGCCCAGCTTTTGCCGAGCTCCGTGTTCACTTCCATGATCGCGGCTTTCTTGATCTGCTTGCCGTTCTTCTGGAAGTACTTGTTCACGAGTTCGACCCACGGGCCCATGGTCCGGTCGGTGTTGTTGATGAAGCGGACCGCCAGCTTGTTGCCCATCGCCGTGAACTTCGGCGTCTGGGATGTGGCCATCAGGACGAAATTCTCTTGCTGGTTGAAACCCATCATCGGGAACGCCGCCAGGCTGGACGGGGTCATAATCGCCCGCACCTTGTGCTGAGCCGACAGCTCCTTGCCACAGTTGACCGCCTTGTCCGGTTTGAACTCGTCATCGCAGAACACCGGTTCGATCGTGTAGTTCTTGCCACCCACGGTGGCGCCGCCTGCCTTGTTGATCTCTTCAACGGCCATCTTGATGCCGTTCTGGAAGGCGATGCCGTAGTCGGCGGCACCGCCAGAGAGCGGCGTAACCACGCCGAACTTGAACATGTCTGCCGCTTTGCTCTCGGTGCAGACACCGAACATCACGGCAAAACTGGCACACAGTATTGCACGAAGCCGATCGGACGTTGACACGACAAGACCTCCCATCTTTGTTGAATGTCGCAACGGGTTACAGCCGGCCGCCATTTATGTGCCGGATCTGGTCAGCGACATGGTGGCCGCGCGGGCCGCCAGGCTGCCTCGTGCCGGAACATCGTCAACGGTGCACCATTCGTGGCGGTATGGTCAAACGGCACGGTGGCGAGCTTCCGCGGGCAACGACGTCGGGGCGGGGGCCACATGGATGCCGCGCCATGCCCATGAGTGGGCCCATGAGTGGCCCGGGGCATTGACGCCGGTTTCCGGAGCCACCCAAGCTAGCGCGCGAACAACCCATACCCCCGGATGCGGCCGCGACGATGTTCGGCAGGACAAGCGGCCGATCCAGCGATCGAAGGCATCTCCTATGACCGATTCCGGCGCCGACAAAGTAGCACACGGGAACGCACTCCAGATCTTCCACGTAAATTTCAATTGCTCCGATCTCGACCGATCCCGAGCGTTCTACGAGTCGATCGGATTCAAGGTCATGACCGATTTCAGCGAGGCCGGACGTGACGGGAAACGGAAATCCTTCTCGGAGATCGGTCTCTCGCCGGCACTGAACCTGCCGGCAGACTGCGACGGGCGCGCGCTTCTGCTTGCCCTGACGGACCACCCACGCACGACGCGTCTGGACCTGATCGAGTGGATCAGGCCGCGGAGCGAGCGTCCCGTGCGCGGCAATTTGGCGCAGATCGGCTTCGGTCGGCTTTGCCTTAAGGTGAAGGATTGCCACGCATTGTACGCCCGCCTGGTGCGGGACGGGCGAACGATCTACAGCCCACCCGTCCTCATCGACCTCGGCGGCACCCGGCAATGGGTTTTCTGCTGCGAGGATCCAGACGGCATTGTCATCGAATTCATGCAGTTCCTTGCCGGATAACGGCAGGGAGGGAAGGCAATCGATGCGTATTCCAAACGGGGGTGGGTACGTTTTTCCGATGCGTGCGTTTGGCCCGGATCAGGCTGCGACTGTCATATTATTATCTTACCATATATAGTTACCCCCGGTTACACTTACATTCCAGTAATGGAATGCACAGGTCCAGAATGTTCTCTGGACCAAAAGCGCGTCAAAGCCAGTTTTCATGGGCGCGTGACAAACTATCCCGATCGAGGGCCTCGAAGGACCCACGATTGAAAAGGTAAAACATGGCGAATAAGACCGACACGGCTATGGTTCGATACGGAATTGCCGTCGTTAGTATCGCCGCGGCGATATGGGCCCGGATGCTGCTCGATCCGGTGCTGGGAGATCACTACCCCTTCGCGACCATCTTCTTCGGCATCCTGATCACCGCTTGATACGCTGGCTTCGGCCCGGCGTTGGTATCGGTCGTCGTTGGCGCTTTTGCCTCGGATTACTTCCTGATCCCGCCCCGTGGTGTTTTCGGCCTGAAGGGGTGGGATCAGGACACCGGCATGGTGCTATATCTGGGCGTGGGCGTTGGCATTGCCCTGACAGCCCGGGAGATGCAAATGTCACGGGACCGCGAGTTGGCCCGTGACCTGCGTGCGAACGAAGAACGATTTGACGCTTTTGTCGATGCCGTGAAGGACTATGCCATCGTCCAGCTCGATCGCGCCGGGACGATTATGAGTTGGAATTCCGGCGCGCAATTGATCAAGGGTTTCCTGGCCGAAGAGATCGTCGGCCAGCACTTCTCCCGCTTCTATCCGGAAGTGGATGTGGTAAGCGGCAAAGACCAGCGCCACTTGCGGGCGGCGCTCGCCGAAGGCCGCTTCGAAGAAGAGGGTTGGCGGATCAGGAAGGACGGTTCGAGTTTCTGGGCCAGCGTCATCTTGACCGCCGTGCATGACCTATCCGGCAAGCACGTCGGATTCACTAAAATCACCCGCGAACTGACGGCCAGAAAGCAGGCCGAGGAGCAAAGCGCGGTGCTTGCCGCGGTATTCGATCACAACCCGGATGCGATCATCCTCATCGATCGGGGCGGCCGGATCGTCAACGTCAACAGCAGAACGGCCGAGCTTTTCGGCTATCCCAAGGAGGCGCTACTCGATCGGACAGTGGAGATACTTCTGCCCGAGCGATATCGTGACCGGCACGTTCCGCTGCGTGATGGGTTCTTCGCCGCGCCGGAAGCCCAAAGAGTGGGCACCGGGCGGGCGCTGTTCAGCCGCCGCGCGGACGGCAGCGAGTTTCTGATCGATGTCCTTATCGCTCCCATACAACAGAGGACGGAAATATTGGGCATCGCCCTGGTTCGGGATATCACCGCAAGCTGGCCATCGTCATCGGCAACCTCGACCTGCTCGCCGAGCGCCTGGGGCATGATCGGCAGGCGCAAAAATTGGCGGAGGACGCGCTCTCCGCCAGCTTAAGCGGTGCCGAGTTGACGCGTAAGCTCCTGGCTTTTTCACGCCAGCAGTCGTTGGAGACGGGGGCGGTCGATGTCAACGACCTCGTCCGTGGCATGACCGGGCTGCTCCGGCGCTCGCTCGGCGAAAAGATCGAGATCGAGATGATCGGGGCCGGGGGCCTGTGGCCCATTGCCGCGGACCCGACACAGTTGGAAGTGGCCCTGATTAACCTCGCGATCAATTCACGTGATGCGATGCCGGACGGTGGACACCTGACGATCGAGATGGCGAACTGGCATCTCGACGAGGATTATGCCGCGAAGAATTCCGAGGTGGAGCCGGGCGACTATGTGATGGTTGCGGTAACCGACACCGGCACGGGCATTCCGCCGGATGTCCTTGGCCGGGTGATGGAGCCGTTCTTCACGACCAAGGAAGTCGGTAAGGGCAGCGGGCTCGGGCTCAGCATGATCTACGGCTTTGCAAAGCAATCTGGCGGTCATTTGAGTATCTACAGTGAGCCCGGTCACGGTACCACGGTCCGGCTTTTTCTGCCACGCGGCACCGCCATGCGAGAGACAGCGACGACAACGGTGGCCGAAATACCCGCGCAAGGCAGACTCATCCTGGTGGTCGATGACAACGCCGCCGTCCGGAAGACCGCTGTGGCGCAGCTTGTCGAGCTCGGTTACCGCACGATAGAGGCCGCTGATGGCGCCTCGGCGCTGGATGTGCTCAAGGCGCCGCCCGGGATCGATCTGCTATTCACCGATATCGTCATGCCGGGCGGCATGAGCGGCGTGCAACTCGGCGAGGCCGCGCAGCAGATACGTCCCGGGCTCCGTATTCTCTACACGTCGGGCTTCACCGAGGCTTCGCTGACCAACGGCACGGCCAAAGCCGTTGCCCGCGAGCGTCTGTTGAGCAAGCCGTATCGTAAACATGAATTGGCGCAGATATTGTACGAGGCGCTGTCGCGCGGTTAAGGAGCCGCACATCCCGCGCCGCCGGGGCTGCTGATCATGGCGTGGCGATAATCCGATAAATCCCGACCGGCAACGGGAGGTTCGGTATTTTCCGGTGGTCCGACCATACCCCCTTTATCGATGATCGAATCGTTGATAGTGTTGAAGCCAGAAGATTTCGAAATCAATCGATGCCGCGCCGACGCCCAGATCCGACCGTCGAAGGCGCAGGATCATCGAAGGAGGGACGGGATGAAGATCGTCATTCCAGACGACGTGACGCGGACCTACACCGGCTCCGCCGAGGTGGACCGGCTGCGCGCGACCGGCACGGTGGAGATCCACACCACGCGGGCGGCCAACGAGGATGAACTGGCGCAGCGGATCGGCGACGCGGACATCGTGGTCTCGTTCCGGCCGGCCTTCACCCGGTTTCCCGCCGGGGTGATCCGTCGCTGCCCGTCGCTGCGCCTGATCTGTATCTCCGGCACCGGCGTCGAGGATGTCGATGTCGGCGAGGCGACCGCCCGAGGCATCGCCGTGGCGAATGTCGTCGGCAGCGCCGATCAGGCGGTGGCGGAACTCTGCATCGCCCTGATGTTCGACGTGGCGCGCCACGTCTCAGCCCAGGACCGCGCCATCCGCGATGGGGCCTGGCAGGCGCAGGAGGGGATCGAGCTGGGCGGCAAGACCCTGGGCATCGTAGGCCTGAGCGCGATCGGCTCGGTGGTGGCGCGGATCGGCAGCGCGCTCGGCATGCGGGTACTGTCCTGGTCGCGCAACAACGATCCGGCCCGCGCCCGGGCGGTGGGCGCGACGGCGGCCAGCCTCGACGAAGTGCTGGCCCAGGCCGATTTCCTGTCGCTGCATCTGCGGCTGTTTCCCGAGCTCCGGGGCTTTCTCGATCAGACGAAAATCGCCCGGATGAAGCCGGGGGCAATCCTGATCAATACGGCACGCGGCGAGCTGGTCGACGACGCGGCGTTGGTTGCGGCGCTGTCGAACGGGCGGCTGCGCGGGGCGGGGCTCGATGTCTTCAGCCAGCAGCCGCTGCCGCCAGACCATCCGCTGCGTGGGCTGGCGAACGTGGTGATGACACCGTCGGCTGGATGGAACACCGCCGATGCCTCGCAGCGCATGATCGTGCAGAGCATCGACAACGTCCTCGGCTTCGTCGCCGGACAGCCGATCAACATCGTCAACGCCGCGGCACTCAGCCGGCTGGCCCAGGGAGAAACGCCATGAAGATCGTACGGTATTGGGACTCCGCATCGAACCGCCCGCGCTACGGCGTGATCAAAGGCGACATGGCCCACGACATCGACGGCGAGCCCTATGGCGAGTTGAAACTGACCAACGCCAGCCGCCCGCTCTCCGGCCTGCGCCTGCTCGCACCCTGCGAGCCGACCAAGATTGTCGCGGGTGGCGCCAACTATCACGGCCACCTGAAAGAGGTCGGGCTGCCGGTTCCGAAGGTGCCGGTGTTCTTCCTGAAGCCACCCACGGCGCTGATCGGTCCGGACGACGCCGTCGTCTATCCGCCGGAGACCCAGCAGCTGGAGTACGAGGGCGAGCTTGCCGTTGTGGTGAAAAACCGGATGCGCAACACGCCAGCCAAGGACGTGCTGCGGAATCTGTTGGGCTACACCTGCGCCAACGACGTGACGGCTCGCGACCTTCAGAAGCGCGACGGGCAGTGGACGCGCGCCAAGGGCT
>PKWQ01000320.1 GCA_003133265.1 Acetobacteraceae bacterium | reverse complement strand
TCTTCCTGCGCGACATGGTGCTGAACGCCAGCATCGGCATCTACCCGCACGAGCACGCCGCGCGCCAGCGGCTGCGGATCAACGTCGATCTGGGGGTGGTGGACGAGGGCGCCGGGCCGCTGTCGCGCCTGCCGGTGGGCCGCCGGCCGGTCGGGCCGGACGATCTGCCGCGCGTGGTGGATTACGAGGAGGTGGCCAACAAGGTGCGCGCGATCGTCGGCGCCGGGCATGTCCGCCTGGTGGAAACGCTGGCCGAACGCATCGCCGAATCCTGCCTGTCNNGCCGAGCAGTTACAGGTACATGGCGGATTGTGTTAAGTTTGTGACGCAATCTGCGGCCCATCGGGGGCCCAAAATAATATAAATCAATGGGTTAACGGGATGCCTGTTTCTTGGGCAAATCCGGGGAACAGCAAGGAATCCTTGGCTTTAACGGGGCTGGCATCGTGTCTGCCCACAGACTTGTCCACAGGATTCGTGGATGAATCCTCGTTCTTTCCTGCTTCATGAACAGGCTGCTTGAGCGCGCCGCCACAGGAGCCTAATCGAGGGCGATGGAGCCAGAGATCAGCCCAGAGAAGAGCCCAGAGATCGGCAATGAAACCGGCCCCATCAAGGGGGTCGCGGTCATCGAGGCGGCGTTGCTCACCATGCCGGCGAGTCCCGGCGTGTACCGCATGCTCGATGCCAAGGGCGACGCGCTCTATGTCGGCAAGGCACGCAGCCTGAAGAAGCGGGTGGTGGCCTACATTCAGCCGATGCGTCTGGCGGAGCGGCTGCGGCGCATGATCTCGGAAACCGTGACGATGGAGATCGTCACCACGCACACCGAGGCCGAGGCGCTGCTGCTCGAGGCCAATCTGATCAAGCGGCTGAAGCCGCGTTTCAACATCGTGCTGCGGGACGACAAATCCTATCCCTGGCTGATGCTGACCGAGGACCATCCGTTTCCGCAGATCGCCAAGCATCGTGGCGCGCAGGTACGCAAGGGGAGCTATTGGGGCCCGTTCGCGTCCGCCTGGGCGGTCAATCAGACGGTCACCGCGATGCAGCGCGTGTTCCTGCTGCGCTCCTGCGCCGACACCGTGTTCGCCAACCGCTCGCGTCCCTGCCTGCTTTATCAGATCCGCCGCTGTTCGGCGCCCTGCGTCGGGCGGATCAGCGAGGCCGAGTATGGCAAGCTGGTGGCGCAGGCCAAGGCGTTCCTGGCCGGCAAGTCGGCGGTGGTGCAGCAGGAGCTGGCCGCCGAGATGGAGCGCGCGGCCGAGGCGCTGGAGTTCGAGCGGGCGGCGGCGGTCCGCGACCGCATCCGCGGCCTGACGCATGTGCAGGGCAGCGGCGTGGTCAACCCGGCCAGCCTGGAGGATGCGGACGTGATCGCCGCCTGGCAGATCGCGGGGCAAACCTGCGTGCAGGTGTTCTTCGTGCGGGGCGGGCGCAACAACGGCAACCGCGCCTTCTACCCGACCCATGCCAGGGCCGAGGAAGCGGACGAGGTGCTGGCCGCGTTCATCGCCCAGTTCTACGACGACAAGCCGCCGCCGCCGCTGATCCTGGCCAACCACGCGCTGCCCGAACAGGCGCTGGTGGCCGAGGCGCTCAGCCTGAAGGCCGGCCGCAAGGTGGAGATCGCCATTCCGCAGCGCGGCGAGAAGCGCGCGGTGGTGTTGCATGCCGAGGTGAACGCGCGCGAGGCGCTGGAGCGCAAGCTCGCCGAGACCGCCGGGCAGGCCAAGCTGCTGGCTGGAGTCGCAGAACTGTTCGCCCTGCCGGCGCCGCCGGAGCGGATCGAGGTCTACGACAACAGCCACATCATGGGCACCAACCCGTACGGCGTGATGATCGTCGCCGGGCCGGAGGGGTTCACCAAGGCCGCCTATCGCAAATTCTCCATTCGCGGCCCGATGGCGCCGGGCGACGATTTCGCCATGATGCGCGAGGTGCTGGAGCGCCGCTTCTCCCGCGCGCTGAAGGAGGAGACCGAGGGCGGCGGCCACGCGCCCGGCTGGCCCGATCTGGTGCTGATCGATGGCGGCGCGGGGCAGCTCTCGGTGGCGCGGGCGGTGCTGGAGGACCTCGGCGTCACCGACGTCGTGCTGGTGGGGATCGCCAAGGGACCGGACCGCGATGCCGGGCGGGAGTGGTTCCACATGATCGGACGCGGGCCGTTCCAGCTGCCGCCGCGCGATCCGGTGCTGTATTTCCTGCAACGGCTGCGCGACGAGGCGCACCGCTTCGCCATCACCACCCACCGCGCCGGCCGCTCCAAGTCGCTGATCCGTAGCGAGCTGGACGAGATTTCCGGCATCGGCGCGGCGCGCAAGCGGGCGCTGCTCAATCATTTCGGTTCGGTGCGCGGGGTGAAGATGGCCGGTCTGCACGACCTGGAGGCCGCGCCGGGCATCTCGCGCGAGACGGCGCGGCGGGTCTACGCGCATTTCCACCCAGGTGTGCGGCTGGAAAGCGTTTCCTAACGGGCGGTTACCGACTAGGCTCCGGTCCGCATGCTCACCGACCTGCCCAACCTGCTGACCCTCTCGCGCATCGCGGCGATCCCGCTGCTGGTGGTGCTCGTCGCCGTGCATGATCCGCGCGCCGATCTGGCGGCCTGCATCGTGTTCGGCCTCGCGGCGATTACCGACTATTTCGATGGCCGTCTGGCCCGCGTGCGCCGGCAGATCTCGGATTTCGGGCGGATGCTCGACCCGATCGCCGACAAGCTGCTGGTGGGCGCGACGCTGATGCTGCTGGTCGGGCATGACCGGCTGTCCGATCTGGGGCTGTATCCGGCGATCGTCATCATGCTGCGGGAAATCCTGGTCAGTGGGCTGCGCGAATACCTCGCCGGCATTCGCATCGGCCTGCCGGTGACGCGGCTGGCGAAATGGAAGACCGGGTTCCAGATGGGCGCGCTGGGCACGCTGCTGGCCGGCGACACCGGCGCCGGCGATGAAGACCTTGGCCGGCGGTACCTTGCCCGCGGCCGTGATCTGGCCGTTGAAAAAGCGGCCGAAGGCGTTGGCGGCCTCGATCACGGCACGGTAACCGGCGACGCCGGCCTGGGAGGTCAAGGCGTCCATTTTCTGGGCGCGACTCAGCGTGCGCGGCAGCGCGTCGATGGCCAGCACCGTGACGCAGCGTTCGGCCAGCGCCTTGAGCAATTCGGGGTTCTGCGCCGGCCAGATGAAGCTCACCAGCGTTTGCCCCTCGTGCATGAGAGTCACTTCATCCATGGTGGGAGCGCGCACCTTGTACACGATGTCCGACACGGCCCACAAGGCGGCAGCGCCATCGATCACTGTGGCACCGGCGGCGCGGTAAGCGTCGTCGCTCACATTGGCCGCGTCTCCCGCGCCCGCTTCGACCGCCACGGAGAAACCCAGCTTGATGAGCTTGCCCACCACATCAGGAACCGTGGCCACCCGCTTTTCGCCGGGAAAGATCTCGCGCGGCACGCCAATGCGCTGCGCCGTTTTAGTGGTCTCGGGGGCAGCGGGCTTACCCGATGTCGTCCCATTTGCTACGCCAGTCTGCATGAAGCGACTCCTCGACTAAATGATGGAAACAGCTCTTGTGGCAGCTCCTTTTTGACCCGCCATGCGGAGCTACTGCGGCGCCGAGCTTAACTTAATTTGCGCCGCTTACCGGCCGGGCCAGCCATGACTTGCGTCAATGAAACTGCAATCTCCGATAATCGAGAGGATGAATACACGATGGAAACCCAACGTCACGGTCGCCGCCGTCATCGAGCAGGACGGCCGCTTCCTGCTGGTCGAAGAACACACGCCCGAGGGCCTGCGCCTGAACAACCCGGCCGGGCATCTGGACTGCGGCGAGACGCCGGCCCAGGGGTGCAGGCGCGAGACCCTGGAGGAAACCACCCACGCCTTCGAGCCCAGGGCGCTGGTGGGCATTTATCTTTCGCGCCAACAGAAATCCGACGGCAGCGACACCACCTACATGCGCTTTGCTTTTTGCGGTGAACTCGGCGCAGCGGACACGAGTCGTGCCCTGGATCACGGCATTGTGCGCACCGTCTGGATGACGCCAGCGGAGATCCGCGCCACGGTGGCGCGCCATCGCAGCCCCATGGTGCTCAAGTGCATTGAGGACTATCTGGCGGGCCGGCGCTACCCGCTGGAGTTGTTGGTGACAGACGCCAGCGTGGGCGCTTGAGGCCGCAGCGGGCGGGGATAATTCGCCGGGTATGAACAAGCAGAAAACGGGCAAGCGCGTGGTGGTGGGACTCAGCGGAGGCGTGGACTCTGCGGTCACGGCCTGGCTGCTGAAACAGCAGGGCTATGAGGTCATCGCCATCTTCATGAAGAACTGGGAAGACGACGACGACTCCGAGTACTGCTCGTCCAACATCGACTTTATCGACGCCGCCGCCGTCGCTGACGTGCTCGGCATCGAGATCGAACACGTCAACTTCGCGGCCGAATACAAGGACCGCGTGTTCGCCGAATTTCTGCGCGAATACCAGGCGGGCCGCACGCCGAACCCGGACATCCTGTGCAACGCCGAGATCAAGTTCAAGGCCTTCCTCGATCACGCCATGCGCCTGGGCGCAGAAAAGATTGCCACCGGGCATTACGCCCGCGTGCGGCTGAACGCGGCCACGGGCCGGCACGAGCTGCTCAAGGGTCTGGACCCGTCCAAGGACCAGAGCTATTTTCTGCACCGATTGAACCAGGCGCAACTCTCCAAGACACTGTTCCCGGTGGGCGAGCTGCTCAAGACCGAGGTGCGCCGCATCGCCAGCGAAATCGGCCTGCCCAACGCCAAGAAGAAAGACTCCACCGGCATCTGCTTCATCGGCGAACGGCCGTTTCGTGAATTCCTGAACCGCTACATCGCCCGGGCGCCGGGTCCGATCAAGGATGACCGCGGCCGCATTCTGGGCCAGCACGTGGGCCTGAGTTTTTACACCCTGGGCCAACGCCAGGGCCTGGGCATCGGCGGCATCAAGGCCACGGGCGCCGAGTTGAAAGCGGTGCAAGCGCGCGGCCAGCGCGGCATGGGCGAGCACACACCCTGGTTCGTGGCGCGCAAGGACATGGCGAGCAACACCCTGTGGGTGGTGCAGGGACACGATCATCCCTGGCTGCTGTCGCGCACCTTGCAGGCCGACTCGGCCAGTTGGGTCGCGGGCGTGGCACCGGGCGATGGACCGTTTGCGGCCAAGACCCGCTACCGTCAGGCCGATGCACCCTGCGCCTTGCGGGTGGACAGCCAAGCGCGTTTTGATCTGCACTTCACTCAAGCCCAGTGGGCCGTGACGCCAGGTCAGTCGGCCGTGCTCTATGACGGCGAGGTCTGCCTGGGTGGCGGGGTGATTGAGGCGATGCAGGCCTGACACACGCAGGCGATGCCCCGCGCCGCTTCGGGAATACGCTGCATCAGTTCGGGCGTGAACGCCACCGAGGTGCACCAGCAAGGCACGGGCGCGGCGCTCCCCTGGCGCTGCTCCATGGCGCACTGATTGGATTGGCCACACAGGGGGCAGACGCTGGCGGGGACGGTGGATGTTGCAGCCATGATGGTGTGCGGTCAGTGTAGCCTGCGCCGGTTTGCCAAAAATTTCGAACAGCATCCGTTCAAAAAATTCAGGACCGCTCCTGCCACTCCCGGCTACCATGTAGCGCATGGAACCAGTTCTTCAAACATGGACAGACCGCGTCCGGCAAGCCGCAGCCAACCAGACCGGGCTGCGCATTCGCGGCGGCGGCAGCAAAGACTTCTATGCGCAGTCGCTGCAAGGCGAGTTGCTGGACACCAGAGAGTTTGCCGGCATCACCAGTTACGAGCCGAGCGAACTCGTGGTCACGGTGCGCTGCGGCACGCCCCTGGCCGAGCTCGAAACGGTGCTGGCCGAACAGGGCCAGTGCCTGGCGTTTGAGCCGCCGCACTTCGCTCTGTCCCGTGATGCGCAAACCGCGCCTACCTGCGGCGGCATGGTGGCCGCGGGCCTGAGCGGCCCGGCGCGCGCCAGCGTGGGCGGGGTGCGGGATTTTGTGCTGGGCGTGACGCTGCTCAACGGCCGTGGCGAGTTACTCACTTTTGGCGGCCAGGTCATGAAGAACGTGGCCGGCTACGACGTGAGCCGTTTGATGGTGGGTGCATGGGGCGCAATGGGGGTGATCACCGAGGTTTCGCTCAAGGTACTGCCGGTGGCTGTCTCCCAGGCCACGCTGGTGTTTGAAATGGACCAGGCCCGCGCCCTGGCGCAGTTGCACCACTGGGGTGCTCAGCCCCTGCCCTTGAACGCCAGTTGCTGGGTGCGTGACGGCACCGGAGAAGGAGCGCGCGAGTTGCTGTTTGTGCGCCTGCGCGGCGCCGTCGCGGCGGTGCAAGCCGCCTGCCAGAAAATGTTGAGCCAAGCGGATGGGCAACGCATCGACAACGCGGTGGCGGCTCCCGACTGGCAGGCCTGCCGCGATTTGCGGCTGCCGTTCTTTGCGCAGCCGCCCGCGCCTGACATGTGCCTGTGGCGCCTAAGCGTGGCGCAGACCGCTCCGGCACTGGACCTGCCCTGGCCGCAGTTGGTGGAGTGGCACGGTGCGCAGCGCTGGCTCTGGGCGCCCGCGACGGCGGCACTTGCGCTGCGCGAAGCCGCAACGCAGGCCGGAGGGCACGCAAGCCTGTTCATCGCCCCGAGCGACGCCTCCTACCCCTTGGAGCGCACGCCCCCCTTGCCCGCGCCGCTGGCGCTCATCCACCAACGGCTCAAGGCCGAGTTCGACCCTGCGGGCGTCTTCAATCGGGGACGTTAAAAATGCAAACCAACCTCGCCCCCGAATACCGCGACACGCCCGATGGCCTGGCGGCCGAAGCCATTTTGCACAAGTGCGTGCACTGCGGCTTTTGCAGCGCCACCTGCCCCTCCTACCAGATACTGGGCGACGAGCTGGACAGCCCGCGCGGCCGCATCTACCTGATGAAGCAGGTGCTGGAAGGCCAGACGCCCACGCGCAAGACCCAAATGCATCTGGACCGATGCCTGACCTGCCGCAACTGCGAAAGCACCTGCCCCAGCGGCGTGAACTACGCCCATTTGCTGGACATCGGGCGCAGGCTGGTCGACGCCAAGGTGGGCCGTCCGCTGCCGGAGCGCGCGCTGCGCTGGGCGCTCAAGGAAGGTCTGCCCTCGCCGCTGTTTGCACCGGCGATGAAGCTCGGCCAACTGCTGCGCGGCGCCATGCCGGCGTCACTGAAGAACAAGGTTCCGCCCAAGCAGCACGCCGGCGTCTGGCCCACCGAGCAGCACCCGCGCCAAGTGCTGATGCTGCTCGGTTGTGTGCAGCCCGCGATGATGCCCAACATCAATGCCGCAACCGTGCGCGTGCTGGACGCGGCGGGAATTCAAACCGTGGTGGCGGCCAAGGCCGGCTGTTGCGGTGCCGTCAAGTTCCACCTGAACGATCAGGACGGCGGTAAAGACGAGATGCGCGCCAACATCGACGCCTGGTGGCCCTACGTGGAGGGCGGCATCGAAGCGATCATGATGAACGCTTCGGGCTGCGGCGTCACGGTCAAGGAATACGGCCACATCTTGCGAGACGACGATCAATACGCGGCAAAAGCGCGGCGGATCAGCGAACTCACCCAAGACCTCAGCGAGCTGCTGCCCGAGTTGGCCGAGCAGCTGCGCGGCAAGGTGTCAGCCCCGGCCGGGCCGGTGGCTTTCCATTCGCCTTGCACGCTGCAACACGGGCAACAGCTGCGCGGCGGGGTCGAGAAGTATCTCGGCGAGCTGGGCTTCAACCTCAAGGTGGCCGGCAGCGAATCGCACTTATGTTGCGGGTCAGCGGGCACTTACTCTGTGCTTAACCCAGGCATGGCCTACCAACTGCGCGACCGCAAGCTGGGGGTTCTGGGCGACGCCTTCGGTGATGTGCCACCCGGGGTGATCGTCTCCGCCAACATTGGCTGCATCACGCATTTGCAGAGCGGCACCGCCACACCGGTCAAACACTGGGTCGAAGTGCTGGACCAGGCGTTGACCGGGGCGCTATCAAATTAGTAGCTGTCGGTGCCCGTCTTTAGGGGGCTGCAGCCCGGTTTGGCCGGGACTCAGGCAGCCAGCGCCGCCTCGATGTCTTTTGTCAGGCTGGCGGGTG
>PKWQ01000234.1 GCA_003133265.1 Acetobacteraceae bacterium | reverse complement strand
CGGCGCGATCGGCGAGGCGATGCTGTGGGTCGCGGCGGTGCTGACGCTGATGACCGGCTGGGACTATCTGACCGCCGGCCTGCGGCATATCGCCACGCCAGCGCCGGACCGCCGCCCCGGTCAGGCCGACGCGCCCCCGTCGCGCTGACATGTCGTATTGAGGGGTTGCGGATGAAGGTGATGGGCGTCGTCGGCTGGTCCGGCAGTGGCAAGACCACGCTGCTGGTGGCGCTGCTGCCTTTGTTGCGCGCGCGCGGGCTGTCGGTCTCCACCGTGAAGCACGCGCATCATGGCTTCGACATGGACCGTCCGGGCAAGGATACCTACCGCCACCGCGAGGCCGGGGCGCGGGAGGTGCTGGTGGCCACCGCCACGCGCTGGGCGCTGCTGCATGAGGTGCAAGGCCCGGAACCGGCGTTGCCGGAACTGCTCGCCCGGCTCGCGCCGGTCGATCTGGTGCTGGTGGAGGGGTTCAAGACCCATCCGTTCCCGAAGCTGGAGGTGTACCGCCCGGCGCTCGGCAAGCCGCCGATCTGGGCCGAGCAGCCGGAGGTCGTGGCGGTGGCCACCGATGCGCCGATAACCGCCTGTCCGCACAAGCTGCTGCCGCTGAACGACCCCGAGGCGGTGGCCGCCTGGATGGTCGGATTTCTTGCCGATCAGGCCGCGGTTCCGGCGAGGACTTGAGCCCGGGCCGTGCTATAGGCACAGTCGCTGTTATCTGTCCCTTCGGGAGTTCCGACCGATGCACCGCGTCGCCCTGCTTGCCCTGCTGCTCACCATGACCGGCTGCGCGGGAACCGGCTTCCCGCACTTCCTGAGCGATACCTTCACCTATGGCACCAATCCCAACCTGCCGGTCAGCGACGCGCTGAACATGGCGCGGGCGATGGGCCAGACGCCGGCAGTGGAGCCGATGGAACCCGAGGCCGGCACGATCTGGCCCGGACCGCCGGAACCGACCAAGACGCTGCAGGATCTTGAGCGGGACATGCCCTCCGGCGACAGCCCGCCGGTGCCGCCGATGCGCTCGCAGCATGGCGAGGCCGCGCCCCCCGCCAAATCCGTTCCGGTGGTTGTGTCCAACGCCGATGGCACGTCCACCATCCTCCATCCGGATGGGCGGGTAGAGATCAAGACCACCGTGCGATGAACCAGCCGGCACCGACCGTGACGCGGTCGGCCGGGCTGACGGTGCTGTACTTCGCCTGGCTGCGGGAACGGACCGGCACCGCCGAGGAAGTGGTGGCCCCGCCGGTCGAGGTCGCGACCGTGGGCGCGCTGATCGACTGGCTGATCAGGCGCAGCCCCGGCCACGCCACCGCCTTCGCCAGCCGTGATACCGTGCGCTGCGCGGTCAACCAGGACTTCGCCGATCCGGAAACGCCGGTGCGTCCGGGCGACGAGGTGGCGTTCTTTCCGCCCGTCACCGGCGGCTGAGCGGGGCCGGCATGGCGAAAGTGCGGGTGCAGCAGGAGGATTTCGACATCGGCGCCGAGTTCGCGGCGCTGAGCGCGGGGCGCACCGATATCGGCGGCCTCGGCTGCTTCGTCGGCACCGTGCGCGAGACCGCCAAGGGGCGGAAGATCGTCTCGATGACGCTGGAGCATTATCCGGCGATGACCGAGCGGGCGCTGGCCAGGATCGCCGCCGAGGCGGAAAGCCGCTGGCCGCTGCTCGGCTGCACGCTGATCCATCGTGTCGGCACGCTGCTTCCCGGGGACAACATCGTCCTGGTGCTGGCGGCCTCGGCGCATCGGCAGGCGGCGCTGGACGCCGCCGGGTTCCTGATCGACTGGCTGAAGACGCGCGCGCCGTTCTGGAAGAAGGAACGCTTCGCCGACGGCGACGAGACCTGGGTGGAGGCGCGCGCGGAGGATGACGCGGCCGCCGCCAAGTGGTGGGCCGGTCCGCCGTCTCGCGCGGCGGCCTCTACAGGATGAACGCGGCTTCCACCGCGTCGCGCGCGCTCTGCGGCGTGGCGTCGAACAGGGCATGCGCGATCATGACCGCGCCGAACAGGCAGAGCATGTAGAGGATGGCGGCGGCCAGGGCCCGACGGACCGCGCGGCGTTCGAGCGGGCCGAGGGTGGTGGACCGGGTCAGGGGACGGTCGGCGAAGAGAGTCGCGCGCATGAGGCTGGTTCCTTTCCGGCTGGTGCGGCGGACCATCCGCCCGGAAGGCGCCATACAAGGCTGGGCGCCACCGGTGCTGTGACGTAGATCACAGCAAAACGGGATCGTGCGAACACGACCCCGTTGTTTGATTTCAAGCCGATGCCGGCTTCATGCGACGATTATGGCCACCTCCGCCGGCGATTTCTGCACCAGCACCTCGTAATCCCGCGCCAGCGTGTGGCTGATCTGGCCCGGCGTGTAGCTGAACGCGCCGATCTGGCGGACCGGCGTCACCTCGGCGGCGGTGCCGGCCAGGAACACCTCGGAGAAGCTCGACAGTTCCTCGGCCATGATCGGCCGCTCGACCACCGGCATCTGGCGGTGTTTGGCGAGGCTCATCACCGTGCGTCGCGTGATGCCGTCCAGGAAGCAGTCCGGCGTCGGGGTATGCAACGCGCCGTCGCGCACCAGGAAGATGTTGGCGCCGGTCGATTCCGCCACCTGTCCCCGATAGTCCAGCATCAGCGCGTCGTCGAACCCCTCGGCCTCGGCCTTGTGCTTGGACATCGTGCCGATCATGTACAGGCCCGCGGCCTTGGATGCGGTCGGCGCGGTCTTCGGGCTGGGGCGCTGCCACTCGGCCATGCCGAGGCGGATGCCTTTCATCCGCTCGGCGCCGAAATAGCTCGGCCAGGGCCACACGGCGATCGCCAGATGGATCTTGGTGAGTTGCGCCGAGACCGCCAGCTGTTCCGTGCCGCGCCAGGCGATCGGGCGGACATAGGCGTCGGTCAGTCCGTTGGCGGCCAGCGTCTGCTTGCACGCCGCGTCGATCTGGTCCGCGGAGAACGGGATCTCGAAACCGAGGATGCGTCCGGAATTGATCAGGCGGTTGGTATGATCGCGCAGCCGGAAAATATTTCCGTTGTACGCCCGTTCGCCTTCGAACACGGCGCTGGCATAATGCAGCCCATGCGACAGAACATGCAGCTTGGCATCGCGCCAGGGGACCAGGGCACCATCCCACCAGATCGTGCCGTCGCGGTCATCGAAAGGAACAAGCGTCATGGAGACGTTCCTTGTAAGAATGTTGCTCTGAGAGGCCAAGACGTATAATGCAGGTCAAACTATGTCAACAAACCTGCCCTAAGTCCGGAGAATGCCTGATATGCCCGATCTGAAGGGCGGCGCGCCTGGTCCTGTATCGCGCGGCGCTAATGTCGCCGCGCCCCGGACGGGTGCGGGCCTGCTCGACCCCAAAGGTGCCGCGCCAGCCGGCACCAATCTGCTGTTCCTGCGCGAGGAAGAGATCCGGCTGGCGCAGGATCTGCTGTTCTTCGCCTACCGCGATTTCACCAACGCGGCCGATGTGATCCTGGACGAGCTCGGCCTGGGCCGCGCGCATCACCGGGCACTGCACTTCCTCGGCCGCAATCCGGGCATCACCGTCTCTGACCTGCTGACCATCCTGGGCATCACCAAGCAGAGTCTCGCGCGCGTGCTGAGCGTGCTGATGGAGCAGGGCTACGTGGCCCAGACGCCCGGGCCGGTGGACCGGCGCCAGCGGCTGCTGACCCTGACGCCGTCGGGTCAGGCGCTGGAACGGCGGCTGTTCGAGCGCCAGCGGGAGCGGCTGAGTGCTGCGTATCGCGACGCCGGCGGCGCGGCGGTGGAAGGGTTCCGCCGGGTGATGCGCGGCATCATGAACGAGCAGGCGCGTGCCTACGTGGACCGCACCGAACAGGCCGGCCGCGAGCCGCGCACCCGCCCGGTCTGAGACGGAGAGGGCGATGGCGGACGACGCGCATATTCTGGTGGTCGACGACGATGCCAGATTGCGGGCGCTGCTGCAGCGCTATCTGGCGGAGCGGGGTTTCCTCGTCACCACCGCCGAGAACGCGACGGACGCGCGTCGCAAGCTGGAATTTCTCAGTCCCGATCTGATGGTGCTGGACGTGATGATGCCGGGCGAGTCGGGGCTCGAGATGGTGCGGTCGCTGCGCGAGCAGCAGGGCGCGACATTTCCGGTGCTGCTGCTGACCGCGCGCGGCGCGCCGGAGGACCGGATCGCCGGGTTCGAGGCCGGCGCCGACGATTATCTCGGCAAGCCGTTCGAGCCCCTGGAACTGGTGCTGCGTATCCGCGCCATGCTGCGCCGCACGGCGCCCGTGTCGCCAACCGCCGATCAGCCGGCCGGGCCGGTGAGGCTCGGAGCGGCGGAGTTCGAGCCCGGGCGGGGCGAATTGCGGCGCAACGGGGTGGTCATCCATCTGACCGGCGGCGAGGCGGCGCTGCTCAGCCTGCTCGCCGGTTCGCCGAATACGGTATTCTCGCGCGAGGAGATCGCCGCCGCACTCGGCACCGACGAGTCCGGCGAGCGCGCGATCGACGTGCAGGTGACGCGGCTGCGCCGCAAGATCGAGGCCGACCCGCGCGAGCCGCGCTATCTGCACACGGTGCGCGGGCGCGGCTATGTGCTGAAGCCCGGGGGCTAACGGCATGCGCGCCCGGTTCGGCGGCTTCCGGCTCAGCACGCGGATCAAGTCGCTGATGCCGCGCTCGCTGCTCGGGCGCAGCCTGCTGATCATCCTGGTGCCGCTGGTGCTGCTGGACGCGGTGGCGTTGCAGATTTTCTACGGCAGCCATCTGAGCGTGGTGTCGCGCCGACTGTCCGGCGCGGTGGCCGGCGAGGTCGCCACCACGGTCGAACTGCTGCGCCGCACTCCGGACCCGGAGGATCAGGCCTGGATTCTGGACGTGGCGCACAGGCAGTACGAGCTGAACATCCATTTGCAGCCGGGGGCGATCCTGCCCAACGTCAAGCGGACAAACGTCCTCGGCCCGATGGATGACGATCTGGAAGCCGCGCTGCACGAGAAGGTACATCAGCCGTTCACCACGGACTGGACGTCCGACCCACGTTCGGTGTGGATCAAGGTGCAGTTGCGCGACGGCGTGATGGAGATCGAAGCGCCGCGCAAGCGGCTCTACACCGCGACGATCTATCTGTTCGTGCTGTGGCTGGTCGGCACCGGGTTGCTGGTGTTCAGCATCGCCGCCCTGTTCATGCGCAACCAGGTGCGCGCCATTCGCCGTCTGGCCGGCGCGGCGGAGGCGTTCGGCATGGGGCGCGACCGGGGGCCGATCCGCCCGGAAGGCGCCAGCGAGGTCCGTCAGGCCGCGACGGCGTTCAATCGTATGCAGGAGCGCATCCACCGGTTCCTGACGCAGCGCACGGAGATGCTGGCCGGGGTGTCGCACGATCTGCGCACGCCGTTGACCCGGATGCGGCTTGCCCTGGCGATGATGCCGGCGCGCGCGGAGATGGCGCAGGATGTCGCGGAAATGACCGCCGACATCGAGGAGATGGAGCGGATGGTCGGCGGCTATCTCGCCTTCGCCCGCGGCGAGGGTTCCGAGCAGGCGGTGCCGACCGATCTGGTGCTGCTGCTGGAGGAGGTCGCCGCCGGTGCCCGCCGCGCCGGCGCGCGGGTGGAGGTGGACCTGCCGTCGGAGTTGATGCTGAAGCTGCGCCCGGACGCGATGCGGCGCGCGCTTACTAATCTGGTGGACAATGCGCGCCGGCACGCCCGCCGCGTGCGGCTGACGGCGAAACAGGCCGACGCGCGGATGGTGCAGGTCACGGTGGACGACAACGGACCCGGCATCCCCGTGGCGCAGCGCGAAAGCGTGTTCCGCCCGTTCGAGAGCGGTGCCGCCGGCGGCACCGGGCTCGGCCTGACCATCGCGCGCGACATCGTGCGCGCGCATGGCGGGGACATCGTGCTGGAGGGCAGCCCGCTCGGCGGCCTCAGGGCGCGGATCAGGCTGCCGGTGTAGTTGCCGCGACGTAGTTGAGGCGGCGCTATTTCTTTTTCTCAGCCAGCGCCTTCACTTCGTCCATTGCTTCGGTGAAGCGGCGGTGCAGCAGGGCGACGGCCTCCTCATTGGATTTGGTGATGAGATCGCCGAGCTCGCGCAGATTGACGACCCCGCGTTCGTAGGAATGCTTCAGCAGTTCCGCCTGCTTCGCCGCTTTTTCCTGCGGCGTGGCGGTGGTGGACAACGCGGTCACCGCCTCGGTCAGTTCGGCGACGCTCTGCTGCACGATCTCGGCCTGCCGGCGCGCGAAGGCCTGCGCGCCTTCCAGCGCCACGCGGTTGGCGGCGGTGAGGGTCTCGATGTTGCGTTTGTGCGCGGCCATCAATGCGCCCATGTCGGGCAGCGCCGGCAGCTTCATCTCGGCGAAGAACTTGGTGAAATCGACATCGAACGGCGATTTCGCATCGGCTGCCATGGCGAGCTCCCTTGCTAAGCCGGGCCAAGGGGCGTGCGCCCGGCGACAGGCCGACATTAGTCGCGACGGTCATAATTCGCCAATGAATTGACCGCCAAGAAACCGTGACGGCGCCTTAATCGGGGGCTTGTTGCGGCGGCGTGGCGCTGGCGTGGGTGCCGTTCAGCCAGGCGGCCGCGCTCTCGGCGCGGGCGAGGGCGGTATCGAGTGCTGCCATCGTCGCCGAGAGATCGGTGCTGTGGTCGTTGCGCCAGGCGCGGATGGTCCAGGCCCATACCGCGATCAGGCCGCGCAGCCGCAATTCCCCGATCGGGCCGGCGGTGGACACCCCGGCGGCGTCCAGCATCCAGCGCATGGCGCGCCGCGTGGCCACCAGCAGCGCCAGGGCGGCGGCGGGATCGGCGGGCAGGCCGGCGAGCAGCGCCAGCACGCCGGCGCGATGCGCCTGCAACACGTCGATCCGGTGCATCAGCAGGTCGAACAGCCGGTCGCGCACGGTGCCGGTGCCCGGCGTCTCGCTCAGCGCCGCCTGATCGGCCAGGCGGGCGAAGCGCAGCAGCGCGGCCGTTCCGCCGAGCAGCCCGTCGCCCCAGAATCCGCCCAGGCCCCTGGCCAGAGGCCAGTTGGCGGGTGGGGCCGGGGCGGC
>PKWQ01000108.1 GCA_003133265.1 Acetobacteraceae bacterium | reverse complement strand
GACCGCGAAGGCGTTGATCAGCCACAGGCGGTCGCGGCGGTCTGGGGAACTGACATGCGCCGAGCTCATGCCCATGCCGAAGCGCAAATCCCTGGCCACGCGCCGGCCCGTGCAGAGCGTGATCGACCGGCTCGGCTATATGCCGGACCTGGTCGCGAGCAATCTCGCCACCAACACGACCCAGATGGTCGCGGCGATCATTCCGTCGCTGGCGTCCTCCGTGTTCGTGGACACGATGCACGCACTCTCCGCCGCGCTCGCCCAGAACGGCTACCAGCTGCTGATCGGCGACAGCGACTACTTGCCGGAGCATGAGGACGAGCTGGTTCAGGCGATGCTGGGGCGCCGGCCGGACGGCATCGTGCTGACCGGGACGCACCGCAGCAAAAGACCAGGGCCATGCTGGCGCGCGCCGGCGTGCCGGTGGTGGAGACCTGGAACTTGGCGGCGAATCCCATCGATCTCTGCGTCGGCTTCTCCAACCATGCCGTCGGGTTCGACGTCGCGCGCTACGTCTTCAAACGTGGTACCGGAGGGTCGTCTTCATCAGGCGCCCAGCAAGTCGGAGAACGGTTCGACCACGTGCTGGTCGACGAGTACCAGGACACGAATGCGCTGCAAGCCCAGATGCTGACGCGGATGAAGCCGGACGGCCGCGGCATGGCGGTGGTCGGGGATGACGCGCAGTCCATCTATTCGTTCCGCGCGGCCACGGTGCGGAATATCCTCGACCTCCCAGACCAGTTCTCGCCGCCCGCTCGCGTCGTCACGCTCGAGCGGAATTACCACTCGACGGAGCCGATCCTCGATGCCTGCAACGCGGTGATCGCGCAGGCAGGCGAGGGGTTCCGCAAGCGACTCTTCTCCAAGGAGCCGCCCGGCGAGCGGCCACAGCTGGTCGTCGCAGCGGACGAGGCGGCGCAGGTCGAGTACGTCGTCGAGCGCATTCTGGAGCACCGCGAGGCGGGCATCGATCTCAAGCGGCAGGCGGTGCTGTTCCGCGCGAGCCATCACAGCGATCAGCTGGAGGTCGAGCTCGCGCGCCGGAACATCCCCTTCGTGAAATACGGCGGCCTGAAATTCCTTGAGGCGGCCCACGTCAAGGACCTCATCTGCGTCCTGCGCTGGATAGAGAACCCGCGTGATGCCGTCGCGGCATTCAGGATCCTGCAACTGCTGCCCGGTGTCGGTCCCTCGACGGCGCGCGCCGCAGTGACGCACCTGTCGGGGGCGAGCTGGGACTTCGCGGGCCTCAGCGGGTTTGCGCCGCCGCCAGCGGCATCGCCACACTGGCCGGACCTATGCGCGCTGCTATCGGCGCTGCGGGGCGCGTCGACGCCNNGGTACCTGCCGCACCTTGAGCGTCTGCACGACCACGCGGTTACCCGCGTCGCCGACCTCGACCAACTCGAGCAGATCGCGGGAACCTACTCGACGCGCGGCCGGTTCCTAAGCGAACTGACGCTGGACCCGCCCGATGCGACCAGCGCCCAGGCGGGCTCGCCGCACCTCGACGAAGACTATCTTGTGTTGTCGACGATCCATTCGGCCAAAGGTCAGGAATGGGATGCGGTGTTCGTGCTCAACGTCACCGACGGCTGCATACCGTCGGACATGGCCGTGGGCAGTCGCGCGCAAATCGAGGAGGAGCGTCGGCTGCTCTACGTCGCGATGACCCGCGCCCGCCAGCATCTCCATCTCGTGCAGCCGCTGCGCTTCTTCCGAAGCCATCAGCACCGGCATGGCGACGGCCATGTCTTGGCGGCTCGGAGCCGCTTCATTCCCGACGCCATTCTGTCGCTATTCGAGCGGCGTGCGCAGGGTCGCGGCGGCGGGAGTTCGGCGCCGGTGATGCAACCGGCGGCACGGGTGAATGTCGCGGAGAGGATGCGGGAGATGTGGAAGTAGATTCTCGGTCCTGCGATGGCGCCACGGCTCCCTTTCTACAGGTCCTGCCCCTTCCGTCTCAGCTAATGTACGCCAGAAACCGGCCTGAATCTCGCATCAGGCCGCGCGTCATTGCGCGCCGCTACAGGTATCGATGTTTGGCGGCAGCGGGCCTCAGCTATGAAGCCCCCCCATCCACCCCCTATAGTCAGCGCATATCAGCCAGACGAGGCCCCGCCATGTCCGCGAACCTGAGCCAGCTTCCGGTCCACGCCCTGTCCGCCGGTATCGCCGCGCGGCGCTTCTCGCCGGTCGATGTGGTGGATGCCTGCCTCGCGCGGATCGCGGCGCTTGAGCCAAAGCTGCACGCCTTCGTCGCCGTGCATGAGCGCGAGGCGCGGCTGGCGGCGGAGGGCGCGGACAAGGCGATCCGCGCCGGCCATGCCGTTGGTCCGCTGCACGGCATTCCCATCGCGCTCAAGGACCTGATCGAAATAGAGGGGCAGGTCGCGACCGGCGGCACCGCCGTCTGGCGCAACCGCGTCGCCACGCGCACTGCCACGCTGGCCCGCAAGCTGATCGCCGCCGGCATGATCGTGATCGGCAAGACCCACACGGTGGAGTTCGCCTATGGCGGCTGGGGCACCAACCAGCACATGGGCACGCCCCACAACCCGTGGGACGCCGCGACCCATCGCACGCCCGGTGGCTCGTCGTCCGGTTCCGGCGTCGCGGTGGCGGCGCGCATGGTGCCCTGCGCCATCGGCACCGACACCGGTGGTTCCGTCCGCCTGCCCGCCGCTTGGTGCGGCATTACCGGGTTGAAGACCACCATCGGCCGCATCAGCACCTACGGCGTGCTGCCGCTAAGTCCGACGCTGGACACACCCGGCCCGCTGACCCGCAGCGTCGAGGATGCCGCCATCCTGCTCGGCGTGCTGCAAGGCGCGGATGCGCGGGACAGCCATACGATCGGCCTGCCCGCGTCCGACCCGATGCCCGCGCTGCACCGTGGCGTGAAGGGACTGCGGCTGGCGCGCATGGCGGTGTCCGAGCGTGCGGGCGTCGACGCCGAGATGCTGGCCGCCTACGACCGTTCGCTCGATCAGCTTGCCGCCATGGGCGCGGAGATCGTCGATCTCGCCCTGCCGCGCAGCTTCCGTGAATTCGGCGCGCTGTCGGGGCGGATCATGTCGCCGGAGGCCTACGCGCTGCTCGGCGACATCGTCGACAACAACGATCTGCCGGTGGACGAGGCGGTGCGCCCGCGCATCAGGGCCGGCGCGGCGGTGTCCGCGCGCGACTATCTGCTGGCGCTGGCCGAGCGGGAGCGGCTGAAGCAGGAATTCGCCGCTGCGTTCGCCGGCGCGGACGCGCTGCTGACCCCGGTGACGATGACGCCGGCGATCCCGGTCGCGGAGGTCGATCAGAACACCACCCCGGCCTTCCTGACCCGCTGGGTGAATTTTCTCGATCTCTGCGCCCTGTCGGTGCCCAATGGCTTCAGCGCGACCGGTCTGCCGCTCGCCTTGCAGATCGTCTGCCGTGGCGGAGACGAAGCGACGGCACTGCGCATCGGCTGGGCGTGGCAGAACGCCACCGACTGGCAGGACCGCATCCCGCCGATGGCACAATAACCGGGGAGAACGATGCCAAAATCCCAACCGACCATGACGTCAGCGTTGAACAGCCCTGAGGGACGAGGCCTTTGGCCGGCGGGCGGCATCTGCAAGCAACAAGAGCAATCAACGGAGGGGGAAAACACATGAAAGCACAGCAGTTCGGGGTCGCAATCGCGGGCGTTGCGGCGCTTACGCTCGGGTGGAGCGCGAGCGCGCCGGCGTTGGCGGCGGACCAGACGGTAACCATCCGCATGTCGCACACGCTGCCGGCGACCGATCCGGTCGGCCTCGGGGCCGAGCGCTTCAAGGAGATCGTCGAGAAGATGACCAACGGAACGGTCAAGGTCGCGATCTTCCCCAACAACCAACTCGGCGGCGAGAATCAGGCACTCCAGCAGGAGAAGCAGGGCTCCATACAGATGGCCGTGACGGGCGCGGGGACCGTCGGAAACTTGGTACCCGACATCAGCGTATTGGACGCACCATACATCTGGAAGGACTGGGAGGCCGAGAAGAAGGTGCTTTCCGGCCCTGTGTTCAAGCACTTCCAGCAGGAACTCGAAGGTACGCAGGGATTGAAGCTGCTGAGCGCCACCTGGTTCTATGGACGGCGCAACCTGACCTGCAACAAGCTGATCCGCAAGCCGGAGGACGCCGCAGGGCTGAAGATCCGTACCCCGCCCTCGCCGGTGAACCTCCTGTCCGCCGAGGTACTCGGCGGCAAGGGAACCCCGATGGACTTCCCGCAGGTCTACCTGGCGCTGAAGACCGGCACGATCGACTGCGAGGAGAATCCGTTGCCGACTATCCTCAGCGGAAAACTCTATGAGGTGCAGAAATACGTCATGATGACGCACCACATCCAGCAATCTCAGGTCGTCACCATGAATCTGGCCTTCTGGGAGGGTCTCAACCCGGATCAGCAGAAAGCGGTCCAGACTGCGGCGGACGAGGCTGGCGCCTATGAGACCGGTCTTGGCCTGAAGGCGGAGGAAACGGACCTCAAGAAGATGCAAGGGATGAAGGAAACACAGGTCGTGACCGACATCGACCTGCCAGCCTTCGTCGCCCGTGCGCGCGAGCTTGATCCGCGCATGAAAACGGTCTGGGGCGGTCTCTACGACCAGATCATTGCCGAACAGCGCTGATCCACCACGCCCCGGCTGGCGCTGCCGGCCGGGGCCGCCTAGCGCAAATGCCTCGCGCGTGGATGAAGGAGGCCACTCGATGACTTGGGCTGTCAAGCGCGCCCCGTCGGCGACGCAGGGCCTGGTTAGGCCCGCGCAGTGGATAGCGGCGGCCAGCCAAGCCTACGACGCGGTAGCGCTGCCGGTGTCAAAGGTCCTGCTCGCGGCGATGATTGTTCTCGTGGCGGTGCAGGTTGTGTTCCGCTACGCGCTGAACTACCCGATCACCTGGTCGGAGGAGCTGACCGCGTATCTGTTCGCGTGGCTGATCTTCCTCGGCGCCACTGTCAGCATAAAGCGCGACAACGCGCCGGCGCTCGGCGTCGTGGTCGATTGCCTTCCGGCGGCGGCCGCCAGGTTCGTGCACGACTTCGCCGACCTGCTGGCGCTTGTGATCAGCATACTGCTGCTTGTCGCCAGCGGACGTGCGTGCATCGACCTGATGCAGCAGCTGTCGCCAGTGCTTCAGGTCCCGATGGGCTACCCCTGCCTGGCGTTGCCGATCGCCGCCGCCGGATTTGTCCTGCACTACCTGGCTCGTGCCGCAGAGCGGATCGGACACGGCCCGCGCGGCGCCGGATCGGTGGCGATGGCGGCCGCCCTGGCGGTGCTTGCGTTGATGCTGCCGCAGGACTGGCTGACGCAGGATTGGCCGATCTCCGTGTTATTCGGCGCGATTGCAGTCGGGTTCATGATCGGTCTGCCGGTGGCGCTGGTGCTGACCTTCGGCGTGGTGGTCGTCCTGCTGAACCAGCATCAGCCGCTGCTGATTGTCCCGGAAGCCATGTTCAACGCCACCAGCAACTTCATCCTGACGGCCATCCCGTTCTTCATGTTCACCGGCGCGGTGATGGAGGTTGGCGGCATGGCGGAGCGGTTGGTGGGGTTTGCCAGCAGCCTTGTCGGCCGGTTCCGCGGTGGGCTTCTATACACCGACATCGTGGCGAGCGCGGTCTTCGCGGACATGTCGGGCTCCGCCGTGTCCGACACCGCCGCCATCGGCAGCGTGATGCTGCCCGGCATGGTGCGACGGGGATACGATCCCGCGTTCTCGACCGCGCTACAGGCCGCGGCCGGAACCCTGGGCGTTCTGTTCCCGCCCAGCATAGCCACCATCATCTATGCCTGGGTGGCGAACGTCTCCGTCGCCCAGATGTTCCTGGCGAGCTTCCTGCCGGCGTTTCTTGTCGTAATCTCCTTCGCCGTCATCGCCTACATCGTCGCGACGCGTCACAAGTACCCACGCGAGACGCCGTGCAACGCGCAAGAGATCGCGCGGGCCTTCCGCGGCACTTTCTGGGCCCTGCTGACACCGGTGCTGATCCTGGCCGGCATCCTGACGGGAGCGGTAACGCCGACCGAGGCCGGTGTGTTGGCGGCGCTCTACGCGCTGGTCGCCTCCGCCGGCGTGTACCGAACGATCAGCCCCCGCAATCTCTGGCACAGCCTGGAGATCGCGGTGCTCAGCACCAGCCGGGTGATGTTCGTCCTGGCTGCCGCCGTTCTGCTGGGGTGGGAGCTGATCATGCTCCAGGTGCCGCAAAGCCTGTCGACGGAGATGCTTTCCATCTCCCAGGACCCGCTCGTGTTGCTGCTGCTGCTCAATGTCGCGCTGGTGCTGATCCACGGCGTGATGGAGACCTCGGCGACGCTGATCCTGGTCGTGCCCCTGGTGCTGCCGATCTTCACGCAGGTCGGCATAGATCCGATCCATCTGGGGATTGTGTTCCTCGTGAATTCCGCCCTTGGATTGCTGACCCCGCCGCTCGGCCTGGTGCTTTACGTCGCCGCGCCGATCACCGGGTTGCGGGTAGAGACCGTCGCGCGCGCCGCGCTGCCCTTCCTGTTCGCCCTGCTGGTCGACCTTGCCCTGGTGGCACTGGTGCCGCAGATTTCCACCATCGTCCCGACGCTCCTGCGCTAGACGATCCGGACACTTCCGCAATGCATGCAACTAATTCCGCCGGAGTTCCCACCATGCCTGAAGGAACCGTGCTGATTTCCGAGGCGGCACTGAAGGGGTTCTGCGCCGCCGTAATGGAGCGTCTCGACGTATTGCCCAAGGAGGCCGCCGCGATCGCCGACAATCTGGTCGAGGCGGACATGCGCGGCGTCGAATCGCATGGCGTCGTGCGTCTGCCGATCTATGCCGAACGTCTCGCGGCGGGGGCGGTCAACCCGCGCCCCAATGTCCGGGTGGTGCGGGAGACGGCGACATCCCTGGTGGTCGACGGCGACAATGGCATGGGCCAGATCGTCGGGATGCGCACGATGGAGGTGGTGATCGACAAGGCGCGCGGGGGCGATGGCGGCTGCGTCTTCGCCTCGGTCCGCAACAGCAATCACTTCGGGGCGGCGTCGCACTATGCCGAGATGGCGGTCCCGCATGGAATGATCGGTTTCAGCTTCACCATAGGCGGCATCAACCATATGGTGCCCTGGGGCGGCGCGGAGGGGATGCTCGGCAACAACCCGTTCGCGGTGGCGCTGCCGGCGGGCGAGGAGATGCCGATCACGCTCGACATGGCCTGCAGCGTGGCGGCGCGCGGCAAGATCATCGTTGCCGCCGCCGAAGGGCGCCCGATCCCGCCGGATTGGGCGGTTGGCCCGGACGGGCAGCCAACCACCGATGCGGTGGAGGCGCTGAAGGGCTTCGTGCAACCGGTGGGCGGGCCGAAGGGATACGCGCTGACGCTGGTGATCGGCCTGCTGAGCACGATGCTGTCCGGTGCCTATTTCGGTACCGAGGTCACCCACATGTACGATGATCTCGACAATCCCCAGAACATCGGCCACCTGTTCGGCGTCCTGCCCGTGCATCTGTTCGAGGACTCCGCGACATACCGAAGCCGCATGGACAAGGCGATCCGCGAGATTCGCGGGGTGCATCGGCGCCCCGGGGTCGAACGGATATACCTGCCGGGAGAACGAGAGCGCCTGCTGCTGGCGGACCGGCGCCGCACCGGCATTCCGGTGGGGCAAGGCGTGTTCGAGGAGCTTGTGCAAGTCGGCAACCGGTATGGGCTGACCCTGGATCGCGTCGGGAGGCAGCCATGAAATCGGCTATCGAGAAGGCGCCGCTCGGGCGCTGCGGGCTCCAGTTGAGTCGACTCGGCTTTGGGTCGACCGCCCTTGGCGGGCTGTTCCACGCGGTGGACGAGGCCGAGGCATTGGATGCGGTGGATGCGGCCTGGGAGGCCGGCCTGCGCTACTTCGATACCGCTCCGCAGTATGGGGGCGGGGTCGCCGAGCAGCGGCTCGGCGCGGCGCTCCGCAAACGAGACCGCAGCGCCTACGTGATCTCCTCCAAGGTCGGCAAGCTGATCCGGCCATTGCGGGAAGGTGCCGAGTGGAACCCATCGATGTTCCGCAACGCCCCACCGCACGAGATTGTCTATGACTACTCTCATGACGGCGTTCTGCGCTCCCTGGAGGAGACGCTGCGGCGGACTGGGCTCGACCGGATCGACATCCTGCTGATCCATGACGTGAACCGGAAGTACCACGGCGAAAACGTCATGAACCGGTTGCAGGAGGCACTGTCCGGGGCCTGCGTTGCCCTGCGCCGGCTGCGCGAGGAGGGAGTGATACGCGCCTTCGGCCCGGCGCTGAACGAAGTGGATATCAGTCTGCGCTTCCTTCGCGAGGCGGACATCGACTGTATCATGCTGCCGCAGCGTTGGACGCTGTTGGACCGTTCGGCGGGCGACGTGCTACTGCCGCTCTGCAAGGAGCGCGGGGTTGGCGTGATGGTGGCCGCACCGTTTGCTTCCGGCATTCTTGCCACGGGTCCAGTCGCGGGCGCGATGTACAATTATGCGCCGGCCGATGCCGAAACACTGGACTGCGTACGGCAACTGAAGAACCAATGTGAGAACTTCATGGTTCCGCTGGCTGCTGCTGCCGTTCAGTTCCCGTTGCAGCACCCAGCGGTCGCCAGTGCTGTGGTCGGGATGCGCAGCCGGACGGATGTCGGACGCAATGTCGAACTCATGCAGCAGCGCGTTCCCGCGCCGCTATGGGACGCTTTAACAGGTGCATGAGCAGGTTCTGATCGGTTCATAGCGCATCGGCGGCTTAATTGCTGGGGGCTGTAAATTCCAGTGTATGTGTCCGTTTCATGCTTTTCGCTGGAACGCGGTCTCGGTGTTTGCCATCGGCTCCGTGCTGTGTAGCCTCAGCACCTGGCTGTGGTCGTTCATAGCAGCGCGCGTTCTGCAGGGTACCGGTGGGGCTGAAGCCGGCGCGGGGCAAGGGCGTGCGCAGCACGGGAGCGCGAAGCGCGACGCACCCTTGCAGCGTGCCCGGCGCAAGCGGTAGCGCTGTCGTCTGGGATCGACGGATGTCGCTGCTGCCTTGTTTTCTCGCTTGCTTCCTTGCGCGAGGGATCGTCACCCGAAGGGACGGGACGCCGATTCAGCGGCCCGGTGACCCCCGCGCGAGCGCTAAGGGATGCACACATCTCGGGGCTGGCGGATGAGGGGTGATTGACCGGTGTGGCTCGGCCGTGATTCGCTTCCTGCCGGTTGGCGGGGAGATGTATTGCAATGGCGATGGATGGTTGGCGGCTGGGCGAGTTCGGCGACGAGCGCCTGGCAAAAAGGGGGGTCTGCTGCTGTCGCGGATGGTGGCGCGGGAGAGCATCTGCCTGCGCCGTCTGGCGGGCGGCCGCCGCGGAGGCATTGTTGGCTTCTCGCGATTTCTCGCCAATCCTCGGATAACGGTGGCGGCGCTGATCGAGGGCTGGGGCGCGGACATCGCCGAGGCCTGCGCGGATCGGCATGTGCTGGCGATCCAAGATACCAGTGAGATCAACTTCACCACGACCAAGGAGCGTGATCGCGGTCTGGGTGAGATCGGCAAGGGCGTCGGGCGTGGCATGCTGCTGCATGCGATGCTGGGGCTGGACGCCGAGACCGGCGGTATTCTGGGACTGGCGTCGGGTCGGGTGTGGACGCGTAAGGGTAGAGTAACGACACCGCACCAGCAGCGCCCCTTGTCCGAGAAGGAGACGCACCGGTGGCTGACCACGCCGCAGGCCGCCAAGGCGGTTCTGCACCGGGCAGCCATGGTGACGGAAATCAGCGACCGCGAGAGCGATCTCTATGAGAAATGGGCGTATGTGCCGGAGCCTGGGTTTCACATCCTGACCCGCGCCCAGCAGGATCGGGCCATCGAGGAGGGCGGCGGCACACTCTCGACGGCGCCGCTGCGGCTGGCTGGCACAGCCTCGGTGGAACTGCGTGGCCGCCCCGGCCGCCCAGCCCGGACCGCGCACCTCGTGGCCCGCTTCGGACGGGTCACGCTCAAGCGCCCCAGACATCTGGCCAAACAGGGTGAGGGACTGGCGAAGACGATCGAAGTGAGCCTGGTGGAGGTGACCGAGGTTGGCGCGCCACCCGACGCCGAGCCGATCCTGTGGCGGCTGTTGACCACCCACGCGATCGAGGATGCCGCAATGGCTTGGCGCGTGGTCGGCTGGTATCGGCAACGTTGGACCATCGAGCAGTTCTTCCGCACGCTCAAGCAGCAAGGGCTGCAACTGGAGGACAGCCAGTTGGAAAGCGCCGAGCGGCTGATCAAACTGACCGCCATCGCCGCGCGCGCCGCCTGCGCCATCATGCAACTCGTCCAGGCCCGCGACGGCCAGTCCGCACAACCGGCCAAAATCGTCTTCTCGCCTGCCGAGATTGAGACGCTCCATGCGCTATTACCGGAGCTCGAAGGCAAAACGGCTCTGCAAAAGAACCCACACCCACCGAATTCCCTCGCCTGGGCCGGATGGATCGTTGCCAAGCTCGGCGGCTGGGACGGATACCCCAAATCCAAACCCCCAGGCCCCATCACCTTCCGCCACGGCCTCGAATACTTCCGATCCATCGCTCGTGGATGGAAGCTACGAGATGTGTGAATCGCCTAGCGCGCAGGCCGGGGAGTAGTGCCTGACCCGGCTTGGCGGGGGGCGTCCAAAACTCATCGGCAAAGTCGGGGGCATTCCCGATGCTCAACTGCTTGAAATTCTTCAACCTATCCGCTGATATGCGGATCGGCGCAAAGATCGGCAACTCCTCTGGTCATTTTGGCGAATTCTGTTATTCTATCTTGCAATTCCCATTTTAGTAGATCGGCATGAGCATCGTAGAGGAAACACCAGCTCGGATTGAGCCTTGCCTACTGGATGAGACCAGTTCGGACATTCTCGACCTGGTGGCGACGCTGTCGGCATCCACCAGCGGGCTTGGCGCGCGGCTGCACCCGCGCTCGGCAGCGGGCCTGGCCGAATCCATGCGGATCATGAATTGCTACTATTCGAACCTGATTGAGGGGCACAACACGACGCCGCGCGAGATCGAGCGTGCGCTGGCCAACAAGCTCGATGCAGCACCGGAGCGACGCAACCTGCAGGTCGAGGCGCGCGCGCATATCCGGGTGCAGCGGGAGATCGACCGCCAGCATGCTGCCGGGGAATTGCCCGAGCCGGCGTCGGTGGCATTCATCGGCTGGCTGCACCGCGCTTTCTACGAGGATGCGCCCGAGGCGATGCTGCTGATAGGGGAGGGAGAGCGCCAGCTTCACATGGTCCCCGGCGCTTTCCGCTCGGCAGCAGACCATGAGGTCGCCGTCGGCCGCCACCTGCCGCCGTCCGGAGAGCGCGTCGCCGCCTTCATGGCGTATTTCGAGCAAAAATACCGCTTCGCATCGCTCGGCATGGGCCAGCGGATCATCGCCATGGCCGCCGTGCACCACCGCCTGAACTACATCCACCCCTTCCTCGACGGAAACGGCCGCGTCAGCCGTTTGATGAGCCACGCGATGGCGCTTGAAGCCGGCATCGGCGCCCATGGGCTGTGGTCGGTTTCGCGCGGACTGGCACGGGGCCTGACCAGCCGAGGCGACTACAAGCGGATGATGGATCATGCCGACATGCCACGGCAGGGCGACCTCGACGGGCGGGGCAATCTCTCGCGCCGGGCGCTCAGTGACTTCGTCACCTGGTTCCTCAAGGTGTGTCTCGATCAGGTGACCTTCATGGGCGGCCTCTTCGCCCTCGACACCCTGGTCGATCGGCTCAAGCTCTACGTTGCCAGGCGCGGGCTAAGGCCCGAAGCCTTCGTGCTGCTTGAACAAATCCTGCAACGCGGCGAGTTGCCGCGCGGCGAGGCGACGCGAGTGACCGGGATGAAGGAACGCAGTGCCCGCGATCTGCTCGGCACCCTGGTAAGCGATAGCATCGTCGGCTCGGATACCCCGAAGGGGCCGGTGTCGCTGCGCTTTCCGCTGGATGCGATCGAAATCTTGTTCCCCAGCTTGTTCCCGGAGACGTGACGGCGCAGTTCGCGGCCCGGTGAGCGCAGCGAATAGAGCCTGATCCGCCGGGGCGCGTCTTTGCCAACCAATATCTACGGGTTACCCGCAGGGACGGGACGCCGATTCAGCGGCCCGGGAGCAACGGAA